>JAIETO010000315.1 GCA_019745005.1 Burkholderiaceae bacterium | reverse complement strand
GCAGATATTTGGGTCAGACACCAGCGCATGGCAGGAAACCAAGTGCATTTCGTATGCGCAGACGATGCGCATGGCGCACCGATAATGATCGCGGCAGAAAAAGCCGGCATTACACCGCAAGAATTTGTGGCACAAATAGCTGCTGGGCGTAAGCAGTATTTGGATGGTTTTCATATCGCCTTTGACAACTGGCATTCCACTGACGGCGTCGAAAATCATCAATTGTCGCAAGATATTTACCGCAAGCTGAAAGCCGCCGGCTTCATCGTCAGTAAAACCATCGAGCAGTTTTACGACCCAGTAAAAAATATGTTTTTACCGGATCGCTACATCAAAGGCGAATGCCCGAAGTGCGGCGCGAAAGATCAATATGGTGATTCCTGCGAAGTATGTAGTTCCGTTTATGCACCGACCGAAGTGGTTAACCCGTACTCTGTTCTAACAGGTGCGACGCCGGTGATGAAATCATCTGAGCATTTCTTCTTCAAATTGTCGGACGAAAAATGCGTGAATTTTTTGCGTGAATGGGCGCTGCAAAACAATCGCTTGCAGCCAGAAGTCGCCAACAAATGCCGCGAATGGTTAGACAGTGACGACGCTGAAGATAAAGCGGGTGCATCGGGCCTAGGTGATTGGGACATTAGCCGTGACGCGCCCTACTTTGGTATTGAAATTCCAGATCAACCAGGCAAATATTTTTACGTTTGGCTTGATGCGCCCGTTGGCTACCTCGCCTCGTTAAAAAATTATTTCGGCAAAATTGGTGTGGATTTCGACGCTTTTATGGCTGATCCACAATCGGAGCAAATTCATTTTATCGGCAAAGACATCACGTACTTCCACACACTTTTTTGGCCAGCCATGCTGAAATTTGCGGGCTACAAGGTGCCCGATTTTGTGTACGCACATGGCTTCGTCACTGTGTCTGGCGAAAAAATGTCGAAGTCACGGGGAACTGGTATTTCGCCCCTGAGGTATTTAGAGTTGGGCATGAATCCTGAGTGGTTGCGCTACTACTTTGCGGCAAAACTGAATGCGAAAGTGGAAGATTTAGACATGAACGCCGACGATTTCGTCGCTCGCGTCAATGCCGATTTAATCGGCAAATATGTCAACATCGCGAGTCGCGCGGCAGGCTTTATCAGCAAGCGCTTTGACGGCGTGGTAACGTCAGATTGGGCAAGTGCGGATGACGCGTTCATCAATAATTTGCGCAACGCGGCACCTGAAATTCAAGCGCTGTACGACAGCCGCGAGTTCGGCAAAGCCCTGCGCGCGACTATGGAGCAAGCCGATTTGGTGAATGCCTATGTGGATGCGAACAAGCCTTGGGAATTAGCGAAGAAGCCAGAGAACGACGCAAAACTCCAAGAAGTCTGCAGTCGCTTACTGGAAGCCTTCCGTATTCTGACGATTTTCTTAAAACCCGTTCTGCCGCAATTAGCCGAACAGGTTGAGGCACAATTGAATATCGCCGCCTTGACTTGGAATAGCGTGAACACGCCCATACCGCATGGCCACGTGATCAAACCCTATACGCATTTAATGCAAAGGGTTGATGCAAAAGTCTTTGATTTGCTTTTCGATGCGCCTACGCCCGCAGCACCATTGGACAGCGCGAATAAGGCGGCCGATAAAGCAGCCGAAACGGTCAGCGTCGATGCCAGGCCAACGAATGATATCGAAGCGCTCGCGCCGGAAATCAAAATTGATGATTTCGCCAAGGTCGATTTGCGTATTGCCCGTATCGTCAATTGCGAACATGTTGAAGGCTCAGACAAATTATTACGCTTGACGCTGGATGTAGGCGAAGGTCGCCACCGCAACGTGTTTTCGGGCATAAAATCCGCCTATCAACCAGACCAATTGATCGGTAAATTCACCATCATGGTGGCCAACTTGGCGCCGCGTAAGATGAAATTTGGCGTCTCTGAAGGCATGGTATTAGCCGCCAGCGCCGCTGACGAAAAAGCCGATCCCGGTCTGTATATTTTGGAAGCCTGGCCGGGCGCTAAAGCAGGCATGCGGGTGCGCTAAGTAAACGAAAAAGCCTATCAAGAACAACGCGGAGTTCGCCATGACAACCAATTCACCCATTCCTGCCCGCCTGCAAGCCTTGCGCCGCGCCATGCGTGACGCGAAACTAGAGGCGTATGTCGTGCCTTCCTCTGACCCGCATTTATCAGAGTATTTGCCTGCTCGGTGGCAAGGCAGAGAGCGCTTTTCAGGTTTTACTGGTTCTGTCGGCACGCTGGTCGTCACGGACGATTTTGCCGGACTTTGGGTGGATAGCCGTTACTGGTCTCACGCAGAAAAAGAGTTGACGGGAACTGGCGTACAAATGATGAAAATCGCCTCCGCCGCCGCGACTTTGCACATTGATTGGTTAGCAGAAAATCTGGCTGACGGCGCTACGGTTGGCGTGGATGGTGCGGTGTTAGCTTTAGCGACCGCTCGCCTGATGACAGCAAGTTTTGCGCCAAAAAAGATCGCACTTAAGACCTCCCACGATTTGCTCGATAAAGTATGGGAAGCTCGGCCCGCTTTGCCTGCAGCACCCATTTTCGAACATCTCCCACCATTTGCCGCACTATCGCGCAAAGACAAACTCACTGCGTTGCGGACCACGCTCAAAGAAAAAAACGCGCAATGGCATTTTGTTTCAACGGTGGACGATATTGCGTGGCTGTTTAATTTACGCGGTGCGGATGTGAGTTTCAACCCCGTGTTCATTGCACATGCCCTCATCGGTCAAGAAAACGCGTGGATTTTCATCGACAAGCACAAAGTGCCCGCTGAAATACAAGCGCGCTTAGCAGAAGACGGTGTGAAGATTGCGCCGTACGCCGACGCCGCGACGCAACTTGCCGCGCTCAAGCAAACCCGCATTTTGCTTGATCCAAAACGCATTACCTTCCAATTTCGGCAAGCGATTGACGCCAGCGTTGACGTGATCGAGTCCATCAATCCTACTGTACTCACAAAGTCTCGCAAAACAGCAGCAGAGGCACAGTTTGTGCGTGAAGCGATGGAACAAGATGGTGCAGCCTTGTGCGATTTTTTTAGCTGGTTAGAACATAGCTTAGGCAAACAAACTTTAACCGAGCTGGACATTGATGAAAAAATCAATGCCGCGCGCGCCCGTCGTCCGCATTTTGTGTCGCCCAGCTTTGCCACCATTGCGGGTTATAACGCAAATGGCGCAATGCCACATTACCGCGCAACCAAAGAGTCGCACGCGACGATCGAAGGTAATGGCTTGCTTTTAATCGACTCGGGCGGCCAGTATTTGGGAGGCACAACGGACATCACCCGTATGATGCCCATCGGTCAGGTCACAGCAGATCAAAAACGTGACTTCACTTTGGTGTTGAAAGGCATGATTGCCTTGTCAAAAATGCGTTTCCCGCGCGGCACATTTTCCACTGTACTTGACACCGTTGCACGCGCGCCCATGTGGGCTGAAGGCGTTAATTACGGACACGGCACTGGGCACGGAGTTGGTTATTTTTTAAATGTGCACGAAGGCCCGCAATCGATTACCGCCTACGCCACGCCAGACGTGCACATGGTGATGGAAAACGGCATGATCACCTCAAACGAACCTGGTATTTATCGCCCAGGAAAATGGGGCGTGAGAATTGAAAACTTGTTGCTGTGTGTGCCAGCAGAAACCACGGAGTTCGGTGAATTTCTGCAATTTGAAACGCTCACGCTGTGCCCAATCGACACACGCTGCATTGATATGCAACTCATGAACGAGGACGAGATTGATTGGTTGAATCATTATCACGCCCAAGTCTTAGCACGCTTGTCACCGCTGGTGCAGGGGCATGCGCAAGGCTGGTTGATTGAGCGCACGCTACCAATTTAAAAACAGCGAGAGGGCAGCAGGAGCATTGAACATTGAGGCTTTCGGTATAAGCTCAAACTTCCAATGTATCCAAAACATCAAAATAATAAACTTGGCTGCCATATTCTGGCGGTGAAACATATTGCTGCTTGCCCTTACTACGCCACTGTACTGGATGATTAAAATTGGGGCCGTCATAAACAAAGGTATGAAATTCACCGTTTTCGCCGCAGGCATCGACCGTGGCGGGTAAGCGTGCCAAGAAGGCAGCGTCGAATTCACAACCGACATAACTCTCGTCTAAAAAGCGTCCATCCACACATACCACGCGCGCTTTAAAACCCGCTGCCAAAAACTCTTGCACTAGCGTCATACGATTTTCGTTCCAAAGCGGCAGTAAAGCGTACAAACCCACTTGCGCGCACACTTTTTCTTCCCAATCACGATGCGCTTGCAGATCAATATCGCCAAAAATTGCTCGCTGTACCCCATCGCTCTTTAGCATGCGAAGTTGTTCGATGAAACATGATTCGTAGTCTTTCCAGCTAGCCGCGATAAAACGATTCTGTAAGCCTAAGGCTGCACCTTGTGCACAAATGAGCGCCTTACTGACGCCGTGCGAACGAACGCGACAAGCTGTTTCTTCAAGCGCAGTGAGCAGAAATTGCACGTTTTCGGACGACTGCTGCGCGCGCCACAAGGCAAGGCAAGAATCTTTACCTCCACTCCAAGAAAGCGCTGCCATCATGTTCATGGGATTGATAGGATGCATTTCTAACACAAGGGAAAATTTGGGGATAAAAAAAGCCGCTTTTGACAGCGGCTTTTCACTTTAGGACTTGCGCAAAATTGCGTTGGCTAGGCGCGAAGCCGCAGACAGTACAAGTGGTACGGCAAGGCAAAGCAACAACGCCAACGTCTGTTTTGCGTAAGTCCTAACAATTACCAGTTTTTCTAATGTGTCAGTCAGATTGGATATAGGCTAATGCAATTTAAATAAAATTTAACGACAAAACCAAGGAATCAAATAAAAGTCCGAGCATCAAAGATGCTCTACTTTATGCTTTAAAATGTCCGTCCTGTTTTATGACGGACAAAACCAACTTAAATTAATAACTAACCTTGGTGGTCTTCTCAACAGTCGGCCAATTAGCGGCCGCTTTATTGATATATCCTGGGGTATCCAGGCTCCAGCGCATCCGCACTAATGCATTGTAGTTAAGATAGAGTTTCCCATCTACTAACGTAAAAGCCGTGCCATCACTTTTGGCTTTATAGCCACCAGCCGTACCATAAGCGCAAAATCCGTTAAATTGCGGCGCAAAAGCTTCTGGTGTGGCTTTGAATTTATCCCGGTTTGCCGCGGATGAAAATAAAAACGTGGAGCCTTTGTATTCAGCCGTGAACTCTTTTTTTCCTTGCACTGGTTGTTTCTCAGTAAAGTAAGCGACTGGATCATAGCCTTCAATAGCTACGCCATCACGTTCAAAAAATTCACCTGCCAATGCCGACGAATTAAACGTAATCATGAGCAAGCTCGCAGTTACTGCAGTGAGTAACGATTTAGTCAATTTATTTATTAACATAGTGTCTTTTCTAAGATGGGTTACCGAGATCGCTTATGGAGCAAGCACATGTGCGATTTGTCGTCCTGCATGACGTATTCTTACAACTTTACAGTTGATTGATTCAAATTTTAATCAGACAGGTGATCACAAATATCGAAAAAATGAGCAGCACGGCACACGCAATCAGGTTCTGCTGTTATCTTATCGCTATCCGCCATAACCAACTCGTTACCAAGGAATATCCATGTGTGCCATTGCCACGTTCAAAAAATTATTTGGCTTGTCTTTGTTATTGACATCGTGCAGCTCAGCGCTGAGTGCACAGGCAACGCCAGTTGCACCGGCCTCCTGCGAACGCGGCAAAGTACAAGTGCAGGTGTTGGGTTCTGGCGGCCCAGAGCTCAACGACAAACGTGCTTCAACCTCTTATTTGATCTGGATCGATCATCATGCGCGTATTTTGGTTGATTTCGGTAGTGGTGCTGCATTGAACTACGAAAAATCTGGTGCCATACCAGAAGATTTGCAAGCGGTATTGCTGTCCCATTTTCATGTTGATCATACTGCTGACTTTCCCGCATTAGTAAAAGGTTTGGGATTTACCAAATTTGATGACGAAATACAGGTATTTGGTCCCGCACGATCGGGGGTTTTCCCAGGCTTGAACGAATTTCTGGGGGCATTATTCAACGGCAAAACTGGTGCCTATGCTTATTTGGGGCAGTATCTCGATCCTGATCAGGGCAGTCAATTTAAAATCACTGCCAATGAAGTACCGGCAACCAATAAGCAAGTCGTCATGTTCACTTTAAATGACGAAACCACGCTCAAGACAATTTCGGTACCGCATGGGCAAGTGCCAAGTCTCGCTTGGCGCGTTGAAACCCATGGCTGCGTAATTACTTTTAGCGGAGACACCAGTAACGCCGACAAAACTTTAGAAATTCTGGCCGACGGTAGTGACCTCTTGATTGCACATAATGCCGCACAAGAAAATGAACCAGACCGGGTTGCGCGTTTGCTGCACATGATGCCAAGTGAAATTGGGCGTATCGCATCAACTGCGAAAGTAAAAAAACTGGTTCTGTCGCATCGCATGTTGCGCACGCTAGGCAAAGAAAAACAAACTAGCGCCGCAATCAAACAAAGCTTCAATGGATCAGTTCAATTTGCCGATGATTTACAGATTTTTCCGGTAGGAGCAAAAATAAAATAATGCTTCTTCAGTTTTTCAAGAATACTACTGTCAGTATTTTTGCAAAATGCTTATTAATGGTGCGGGAACTGGATATTATTTTTAAAAAATAAGGGAGTATATAGTAAGGACAGCATAATCGGCGCCCTAGCTTGCACTCAGTGATAGCATAGGCAATCTGCAACTATCAATATTCCTCAATATCAAACAACGCGAGTTCAAATATGAAGTGCAACTGAAGATTAATGGTTACGGGTGGAAAGATGCAGTAGCATCCGGCCTCCCAGACCGCCAAGTCAAAGTTACCCGAAATGACATACACACATCTTACCCAAGATGAACGATACCAGATTTACATACTCAAAAAAGCTGGACATGATCAAAGCGCTATCGCTGAAATAATGGAGCGCAGTAAATCGACCATTAGCCGCGAGCTTAAGCGCAATAGTGGTAGTCGTGGATATCGGCCCAAACAGGCGCAGGCATTATCTCTCGCCAGACAGTCCACAGACAATGCAACCACCGTTCATGCTGACACATGGGCATTTGCCGATGCCAAGTTGGTTTTGCACTGGAGTCCCGAACAAATCAGCGGGTACCTGCGCGTCAACAACCAGCCTGGCGTCAGTCATGAAAGTATCTATAAACGGATCTATGCTGACAAGCGTCTTGGTGGCACTCTGCACAGCACACTTCGCTGCCAAAAGAAACGTAAGAAGCGCTATGGCAATCGTGAGCGCCGTGGCACCATTCCCAATCAGGTGTCGATTGAACAGCGGCTATCCATTGTCGACCAGCTTAAACGATATGGCGATTGGGAGGGCGATCTCGTGATTGGAGCGAATCATCGTCAGGCATTGGTCACGCTCAATGAGCGCAAGTCGCGTTACTCCATTATTGGCAAGGTTGATCGTAAAACCGCCGAGCAGGTTGCCGATAGTATCATCTCCTTGCTGGCGCCTTTTTCTGACTGTGTGCATACGCTAACGACGGATAATGGTAAGGAGTTTGCACAGCATGAACGCATTACCAGGAACATCAAAGCAAAGCATTATTTTGCGCATCCTTATTGCTCTTGGGAGCGTGGCGCGAATGAGAATATGAATGGGTTGATTCGACAGTTCTTTCCCAAAAAAATGCGGTTTGAAAGTATCTCTGATCATGACGTTGAACAGGCCATGCACAGCCTGAATCATCGCCCCAGAAAATGCCTCGACTTCAAAACGCCACACGAAGTATTTATGAAACAGCTACAATCGTATCAACATGGTGTTGCACTTCAAAATTGAATCCGCCAAACAAAACTTGTTCTTTATTCGCATAGTTTGACTTTCGTTTCGTCACCCCTCTCTAAATGATCCAACATGTCTGGTCCGAATACCTCCCGATGAAGATGCTTAATTGGTACGCCACTCGCAAGCAGGTCGTGCCACTGCGTCTGCATGAATGGAAGTGGACCGCACATATACACTTTTGCCTTGTTCATGTCCCATAGTGGCAATTTGTTCACCTGCATTCTTCCGGCCAGAGTGGTCGCGTCTGTATCGGCACTATCGTCCTCATAGAATGTGATGTTCTTCAAATTAGGCATGCCTGCAAGGGCCTTTTCCATATCAGAGCGATGCGGATGAAGATTTGCGTTACGCGCGGCATGCGCAAATATCACATGACGTTGCAGAGAAACTTGAGCAATTCGATTGAGTACAGAAATCATTGGTGTAATTCCGACGCCTGCCGATAGAAGTACGATCGGGTCATTACTTTCTGTATCAGGTGTAAATTCTCCAAACGGTTTACTTACTGCAATAACGCTTCCAACTGTCAAATTCTCGTGCAGCCAGTTAGAAACCATACCGGCAGGAGTTTTTGCACGAGCTACTTCTCGTTTGACCGAAATACGCAAATATTCACTATTAGGCGCGTCGGATAGACTGTATTGACGCAACTGGCGCAATCCATTTGGGAGGCGGACGGCGACGCTGATGTACTGTCCAGGTTTAAAGTGAGGAACTTCCGCATTGATTGGAACCAGCACAAAGGATGCTACCTCTGTATTCTGCTTTTCAACGGCGACCACCTGCATATTGAGCAAGTCACCGGGCTTGATGCAGCTTGCCTTGTAGAGCTTTGCTTCCTCTTCTATCAAGATTTGCGCCAACAGACCATATGCTTCAGCCCAGGCATCAATCAATGGGGCTGTTGCGGAATCACCAAGCACCTCCTTGATTGATGCCAGCAAATGACGACCAACAATCGGATAATGCTCAGCAGTTATCCCCAACGATGCATGCTTGTGCGCGATGCGAGAAATAACAGGTGCGAGCGCGGCTTGATTATCAATATTTGCCGCATAAGCAAAAACAGCGGAAGCAAGCGATTGCTGCTGTGATCCATTAGCCTGATTTCCAGCATTGAAGACGTGATGAAGCTCCGGATGCTCCTCAAACAGTGCTTTGTAAAACACCTTGGTGATTGCCAGTCCATGCATGCGCAAAATGGGAACACTGGCGTCGATATATGGACGAGATGTTGTGGATAACATAAAAACTCCAATTGTTGCATATTTTATGCAACTTATAAGATTTAAAAAAAAGCCCGAAGGCCAACTATACAAACTAAATGCGCCGTTATGCGTTCGTGCGATTTATTAAAAATGTACGATGCATGACGGCAATCTGCTCACCTGTATTGCCTGCAATGATTTCAGATAACGAGTATTGGTTCATAGCGGTATAAAACGCTTCTACACCAAACCTTAATGCTTCCCGCAAACGACAATCGCCAGACAACCGGCAACCAATACCCTCGCAGTCCAGCACTTCAGCTTCCACTTCAAGTGTTCGCAGGACATTTCCAATCGATAGTTGCTGCGGATCAGCTGACAGTCGAATACCACCATTACGTCCACGTGTTGCGTCGATCCATCCCATTTTTGCTAATGCACCAACGACCTTGACCATATGATTGTGTGGAACATCAAATTGCGATGATACCTCTGCAACTGTCACCGGCGGGTTGCGCGTCTGCCGTGCCAGATACATCAGCACTCGCAATCCAATATCAGAAAAACGGGTCAGTTTCATCAGTATTCAAACTCCAATGTATGCCATTCTAAATAATATGCATATAAAATGCAACTTATTGAAGCGTCCAATCAGATAATTTTTCCGACATTGCTTAGCGTACTTTAATTTCCCTTTCGTCAAACGCCCCCTAAAGGTATAACATGTTGCTAAGAGCATCCTAATGGAGGAGAAAACTTTGGTTTATCTGGGTTCGCTAGGCTTGTCGTCATTAATTCCATCTAACATCAGCAGCCCTCTGTTCGATTAGGTCTGCACATGATTAATGGTTTGGCAGAAGACGCTGCTTTGCGTATAGAAAATGCGCGATCAACACAGGCATTGATTGATGTTGATGATTTAGTCAAACGTGCGGATTTAAACAAAAAAGATATTCAGGCGTTAGCCGCAGCGAATGCCTTGCTATCACTGGCCGGACACCGCCGCCAAGCATTATGGCAATCTGTGGTGAGTGTTCCCGATAAAGGTTTACTGCGTGAAGCGAGCATACTTGAAGAAAATCTGGTATTACCCGCACCGAGCGAAGGAGAAACCATCGTTGCCGATTACCGTAGTCTGGGTTTAACTTTAGGCCGGCATCCATTAGCACTGCTTAGAACACAATTACACGCAAAACGTTTTTTGACATCCCAGGTTTTATCGACCTGTGAAGATAGAAAACTGGTGCGCGGGTGCGGGATCGTGATTGTGCGACAACGGCCACAAACCGCCAAAGGTGTAATTTTTCTGACTATCGAAGATGAAACCGGCACTGTTAATGTGATTTGCTGGCCAAATTTGGTGGAGCAATATCGACGTGAAGTTTATAGCGCATCGCTATTGGGTGTGTATGGCCGTTGGCAAAATCAAAGCAATGTGCGTCACTTAATCGCTATGCGTCTGGTTGATTTATCACACATGCTTGGCGAGGTGGCGACCCAGAGCCGTGATTTTTATTGAGACTTCTTATAAAATTCAATCAAATAAAACAAAAGGGGTAACTCCATAAAGTTGTCCATTGCTTAATAAGCCGGTAAATAATTATATGTATTAGCTCATACCTAATCTGACAATTAGGACTTACGCAAAATTGCGTTGGCTAGGCGCGAAGCCGCAGACAGTACAAGTGGTACGGCAAGGCGAAGCAACAACGCCAACGTCTGTTTTGCGTAAGTCCTACATTCAAAACGAAGCGATGATTACTTCGCGCGGCTCTTGTATTCGCCAGTACGTGTATCGATCTCGATCTTGTCGCCTTGCTCAACGAACAAAGGCACAGGAATATTGAAACCCGTTGCAATTTGCGCTGGCTTCAACACTTTACCTGATGTATCGCCTTTGACAGCTGGCTCGGTGTAGGTAATTTCGCGTACAACGGTGGTTGGCAATTCAACGGAAATCGCTTTACCGTTATAGAACACCACTTCACATGCCATGCCGTCTTGGAGATAATTCAATGTACCGCTCATGTTTTCGCCTTCTACTTCGTACTGCTCATAGTTTTCGTCCATGAATACGTACAAAGGATCAGCGAAGTAAGAGTAGGTCACTTCTTTTTTATCCAACACAACGACTTCAAACTTGTCATCTGCTTTATAAACTGTTTCTTGGCCAGAACCAGTCAACAGGTTTTTTAATTTCATTTTGCATACGGCTGAGTTACGACCAGACTTGGTGGTTTCAGCTTTCAATACAACCATTGGGTCGCTACCGACCATTACAACGTTACCAACGCGAATTTCTTGTGCGGTTTTCATAATTAATTAAGATAAAAGTTGAGTAAATATTTACGGCATGAACGACAGCGAGCCAGAAATTCGTGCTGAGTGTCGTTTAAAACTAGCTAAAAAAGCGGCTAAAAATAGCTTAAAAAAGCGCTTGATTCAAAGTCAATCTGTGGGCTTGTCGGCAAATACGCATTAATCGTACTCGTGCTTCTCAAGCGTTGTGGCCATCAGCTTTGAGGATGATTAGCAAGCCCAACATCAATTGAAAGCAGCCGCAATTTCAATAAAGTCCGCTATTTTAACTGATTTTTGCGCTATTTTTGTGAATTTCCTGACGAATAAACTGCACTAGCTGGCTCCCGAAATCGCCCTGATTCAACAAATTTTCAGCCCACTTTTCGGCGTGCGGTTGCATCTGCTCAGATAAAGCCAGGATCTTTTCAAACGGATTTGCGTTTTCATCGCTCAGAGCAATCGATTCAGGCAACAAATTCCAAGCTGCCCAAATAGCGCGAAGATCTGAACCGATTGGGGCGTCATACAGATTCAGAAATGCCTCCAACTTCGGCACGTGCGCATCGTCCTGTTGCGGATAAATATGCCAAACGAAGGGCTTGCCCGCGAGTTGCGCCCGCACAAAACTGTCCTCGCCGCGTACAAAATTCAAATCACAACACCAAAGGAGTCGGTCATACGCAGCTTGGCTGACAAAAGGCAGCACGTGGAGCTGACAACTCCCTTTTTGATATACCGCGCCCACTTCAATTTGCTGCCCAAAGAAACCTTGCACTGCCGCCGTCGCAACACCAACGGGAAGAAGACAAATGATCTGTTTGCCACTCGCCTGCGCAAATACCTCTAGCAATTGCGCTACTGGCGCTTCGGGATAACAAAAAAGCGAAACGACTACGCACTGCGCAGAAAGCGATACTCCCAATTCGCTAAGAAATTCGCTGCGCGCTGTGACTCGCGCAAAAAAAGCGTCACGCTTGCTTTTAAAATCGCGCGAAAAAATCAGTCCACCCGTTTTGCTGGTCATGCCGGGAAAGAAAAAGTGCTTTTTTAACCCGGTTTGCGGATGAACCGAAATCATGCCGTGACAGGATTCCACCCACGCTTCCGCACTCAAATACTCGACATTGATCCAAACGGGTGGCCGCTTGCTTTTCGCCATCGCCAAAATGACCTGTTCTGGAAGATTGCAGGCAAACGCTTCGATCACTACATCTGCTGTGGCGACCTGCTGCGCTTGTTTGTGCCAGTCGCTCTCGCTGTCGGTCCAATGGTGAATTGTCACGCCTTCTAATTCCTGGCTTGCCAAATCCAAACGCACCGCAGGACAAAGCACTTGAAAACTGGCGAGATCGTCAACCCAGCAGGCCACATTTATTTGATGTTCAGCTTGCAATAGTTTGCACAAGCGCCAACAAACACCGATATCGCCGTAGTTATCTACCACGCGGCAAAACAGGTGCAAATTGAGCTTCTTAGGTTGCGTGACGATCATTGAGAGGATTCAATAACAAAAGTTCAAGGGAGCTTGCTTAAGAAAATTCATATACTCCCTATTTTTAAGAAAAAATTAGGCCATTTCCGCCTATAAAATAAGCGCACCAAAAAATTACTAGGTGAGGTATTAGAAATACGCTACTTTAAGCTCTTTTCCAAAGTAATTCTGGGCGACTTAGAAAAGAATTTTGGAAGAAACTTGCAGATTTCTGTCATGTCTCCTATTCTGTTACGACTACTGTCTTTGTGCACGAAAGGGTAAAGCCATGGCGACCTCAGCGATTCAATCTTTCCAAACTGTTCAACCCTCGCAAACCAATAATATTCAAAATGCGTTTGCTGCGCGGGCGAGTGGGCAAACACCTGCGGCTGCGCCGATTCAAGCGCCTTCGCAAACGGCAACACCTGTAAACGATACCGCCCGTGTCGATAATAATCAGCAACAGCAGCAACAAGCCGCTCCGGTCAATAACCAGACACCACCACCACCTGTGGTGAATACCCGTGGCGAAATCACGGGAACCACGATTAACACCACAGCATAATCAAGCCCCACAGAAAATACTGGCGCTTTAGTAAGACAAAAACGGGATCAATCGATCCCGTTTTTATTTATGCAAACCTAGGCGTCGATAGTGATGGTCATCCACGCTTTGAGACCATTTACCCACAGCGGCGCGGGTAATTTGTAGTTGACGCGAATCACCGCAGCGCGGCTATATAAATCAGCAAAATCAATCATTGGCGCTTGTTTGAATGCCAGTACCACGACATTTGCGTCGTGTACTTCAGGCAACCACACGACGGCATCAAATGCCTGCTGCATGGCGGCAATATTACTGCGCCGGCTTTCTTCATTCGCAAACAAATTAACGGTCATGATGCCGTGCTCGGTCAAGCAATTAGCGCAAGCTTGATAAAACTCTGGTGACGCTAGAACCGGCCCCGCCGCAAGCGCGTCATATAAATCCACTTGCAAGACATCGATACTGCCACGCCTTGCGGGGTTGGTAATGTAATCCCACGCATCGCATTCGAGCACTTGCAAACGCTCGTCGTCAGGCGGTAATTTGAAGTGCGAACGACACACGGCGATCACGTTCGGGTTTAAATCAATCGCCGTTACGCGCGCGTTTTCCCAATGGGCATAACAAAATTTGGTGAGACTGGCGGCCCCAAGACCGAGCTGTACGATATGACTCGGCGTGGGCAAAAACAGCATCCACGCCATCATTTGCTGCACATATTCAAGCTCAATTTGTTCAGGTACCGCCAAACGCATCGCACCCTGTATGGCTTCGTCAGTGACTTCGGTTTGCCCGTCGCGTAAAAGGTGCAGAGAGCGCACGCCACGAAACTCCGTCATACCGACTTGGGAATGCACTTGAACAATGTTTTTAGGGCTAGTCATACAGTTTGTTACGCGAGTGAGGGATAGCAGACAAAATCAAGCGTGCATTATGCGATAAACTTCGAGTGCACGAAGCAATTTCGTATCCGTTAGGCTGCTAAGGTTCGCCGTAAGATAAAATTTTTTTCGTCCTTAATTCATTTCAAGCAAACAAATTCATGAGCGAATCAAATACACCACCATCCGTTTCAACTAAGGCAGAAAGTGCTTCTGGCTTAAAACAGTTGCAGATTAATCGCAGCCCCGGCATACCAAGCAAAAAGACAAACTGGGGCAAGTGGCTGGCGATTGGATTTGCCCTGCTCGTGATCATTGGCTTTTTCCTGCGGCCACGTACACCAGAAGTGCAAGTGACCTCGGTCGTCACCACCTTCCCTTCACAACAATACGCGCAACTCACCGCATCGGGTTATGTCGTGGCGCAACGCCGCGCTGCGGTGGCGAGTAAGGCGACAGGTCGCTTGGTGTTGTTGAACGTACGCGAAGGCAGCCAAGTGAAAAAAGGCGATGTGCTGGCACGCCTTGATTCGAGTGATGTACAAGCGGCCATGGCGCAGGCGCAGGCAGGCATACGCCAGGCTGAAGCTGGCGTGGCACAAGCAAATGTGGAGTTGACGAATGCGGAGAGTGAATTACGCCGCAGCCAAGGCTTGAAGGCGCAAGGTTTTGTGTCACCACAAGCGCTAGATACCGCAATGAATCGCGTGAACGCGGCGAAAGCGTCGGTAAAGGCGGCGCAAAGCGCAGTGGCCGTTGCGCAATCGCAGTTAAAGGTGCAGCAGGTGAACCAAGATTTCACTGAAATTCGTGCCCCATTTGATGGCGTTGTCTTAGTGAAAAACGCCAATGTGGGCGATATTATTACGCCCTTCTCCAGCGCAGCGGGCAGCCAAGGCGCAGTAGTGACCATGGCCGACATGAGTACGCTAGAAGTTGAGGCAGACGTTTCTGAAAGCAATCTCGCTAAAGCGAAAACCGGGCAACCTGTAGAAATCATCTTAGACGCCCTGCCCGACACGCGCTTTCGCGGCAGTATTGTCGGCATCGTTCCCACCGTTGACCGCGCCAAAGCGACGGTGATGACAAAAATACGTTTTGAGAAACTGGACGCGCGCATCCTGCCAGAGATGAGTGCAAAAGTGACGATTTTGTCGCAGGCAGTCACGGACGCCGAACAAAAGCCCGTATTGGCGGTGAACCCTAAAGCCATCGTCGAGCGCGCAGGTAAAAAAGTGATTTTCCGTATCAAAGACGAAAAGCTTGAAGCGATCGAGGTGAGCACGGGGCGAAAAATAGGTGACAGCGTTGAGATCATCGGCGCTTTACAGTCTGGCGACAAATGCGTGTTAGAACCAAACGAACGCTTACAAGCGGGTACCAAAGTCAGCATTGCGACGAAATAAGATGCCTACAATTTCACCAACAACGATGTCTGCTGACGCCAGTAACTTAGCAAACACGATTCCAGGCAAACCCATTTTCATTCGCATTAAAGATTTGGGCAAAGCGTATGTGCGCGGTGGCCAGGTCTTGCAGGTCTTAGAAGGCGTGAACCTTGAAGTGCAATCGGGTGAATTTGTGGCGCTAATGGGGCCGAGCGGCTCGGGCAAGAGCACGCTTTTAAACTTGATTGCGGGCATCGATAAACCAAGCAGCGGCAGCATTGCCATAGGCGGTATTGATATTGCGCATCTGAGCGAATCGCAACTGGCCAATTGGCGCGCAGCGAATGTGGGATTTATTTTTCAGTTCTACAACCTCATGCCGGTGCTAACGGCATTCGAAAATGTCGAACTACCTTTGCTCCTCACCAACCTGAGCCGTTCGCAGCGCAAGGCACACGTCGAAGCAGCATTGACCATGGTGAGCCTTACCGACCGCATGGACCATTATCCCAATGAGCTTTCGGGCGGGCAACAACAACGCGTTGCGATTGCCCGCGCGCTGGTCACCGACCCGGCATTGATCGTTGCCGACGAACCCACAGGCGATCTTGATCGACAAACGGCAGAAGAAGTGTTGGACCTTTTAGAAGAGCTGCACTCAGAGTTAGGCAAAACCATCGTCATGGTCACACATGACCCGAAAGCAGCCTCACGTGCGAAGCGCTTGATCCATTTAGAAAAAGGCTTATTGGTGCCCGATGATCAAGTCGCCACGGCTCTTCATCCGCTTGAACATTAACGGTGGCGCCGCCAACCTAAAATCTGTCCATGTTTTTACTTAATCTTTTACTCAAGAACGCTTTCCGCCACAAACTGCGCACGCTGCTAACCATGGTTGGCTTAATCGTTGCTATTTGTGCTTTTGGCTTATTGCGCACCATTATTGATGCTTGGTACGCAGGCGTCGATGCGACGTCTAGCACCAGACTTGTTACGCGCAATGCGATTTCTTTGACCTTTCCGCTGCCACTAAATTACGCAGAACGTTTGAAAACTGTGGACGGAGTGACGGGCATTAGCTGGTCTAACTGGTTTGGCGGCGTCTACATTACAGAGCGCAATTTTTTCCCACAATTTGCCGTGGAACCAGCCAGCTATCTCGCGCTTTATCCAGAATATGTCTTAAAGGACGAAGAAAAAAAAGCCTTCCTACTAGATCGCCAAGGTGCGATCGTTGGACGTAAATTAGCCAATCAATACGGTTGGAAAATCGGCGATCAAATACCGTTGCGCGGCACCATCTACCCTGGCACATGGACATTCACCTTGCGCGGCATTTGGGACGGCGTCGACGCAAAAACCGACGAGTCACAATTTCTATTTCATTGGCAATTTCTCTCAGAATCGGCACGTAAGCGCATTGGCAAAGGGGCAGATTTTGTGGGCGTGTATTTGGTAAAAATTAATGAGCCGAATAACGCGCCACTCATTTCCGAACGCATTGATGCACAGTTTAAAAATTCATTAGCCGAAACTTTAACGGAAACAGAAAAGGCCTTTCAACTGGGCTTTGTCTCAATGAGTGAGGCCATCTTGGTGGCCGTCAATGCCGTCAGCTTTGTCATTATTGTCATCATCATGGCGGTGATGGCAAATACCATGAGCATGACCGCGCGCGAGCGTTTAGCCGAATATGCCACGCTCAAAGCATTAGGCTTTTCGCCCAGTTTCGTTGTCAAACTGCTGTTTGGTGAAAGCCTCGTTATCGCTTTGATTGGAGGTGGCTTGGGCATGCTTTTAACCTTGCCATTGGCGGCGGGATTTGCAAAAGCAGTTGGCACTTTGTTTCCGAGCTTTATGGTCTCCAATAAAACGATGTTGTTTCAAATTTTGGCAAGTTTCATTGTGGGTTTTGTAGCTGCGGCTTGGCCTGCATGGAAGATGAGCCGGATTGATATCGTCAACGGTTTGCGGCATGTCGCTTAGTCACTCCTTTACAAAATTTGGAAAGAGGCTGAAAACTTGAGAGCAATTCCCCTTTCCTATATCGCCCGCAACCTCTGGGTGCGCCGCGTAACCACTTTGCTCACGGCAGGCGGCATGGCCTTAGTCGTATTTGTGTTTGCCACAGTCCTCATGATGAGCGAAGGCATACGTGCGACCTTGGTGGCGACCGGTCAGCCTGACAACGTGCTTCTGCTGCGCAAAGGGGCTGGCGCGGAAATTAATAGCGCTATAGGGCGAGAGCAAGCATCGATCATTGAGAGTCTGCCTGGCATCGCTACCAATGGCTTAGGTCAAAAGTTAGTAAGCAAGGAACCAGTGGTTCTCAATAACTTGCCCAAGCGTAGCAATGGCAAACCCAGCAACGTCACGCTGCGTGGCACTTCCTTGCTGGCATTAGATTTGCGCCCACAAGTCAAAATTATGCAGGGTCGCATGTTCCGCCCTGGCACCTCAGAAATCATCGCTGGACGTTCCATTGCCAATGGCTTTCGTGGTGCTGGCCTAGGCGAAACCTTACGCTTCGCTCAGCGCGATTGGACTGTGGTCGGCGTATTTGACTCGGGAAAAACAGGATTTGATAGTGAGATTTGGGGTGATGCCGAGCAAATGATGGCCGCGTTTCGACGAAATACTTACTCAACCATGGTGTTTAAACTCGCCGATCAATCGGCCTTTGCTGGCATCAAATCGACCATTGCTGACGACCCGCGTTTGCAAATTGAGGCCAAACCGGAAATCCAATTTTATGCGGAGCAAAGCGAAGCGCTCGCCACCTTCATTCGATATCTGGGGCTCAGTCTTTCCGTTATCTTTTCCATCGGCGCGGTGGTCGGTGCGATGATCACCATGTTTGCCGCCGTCGCGCAACGCGTTGGTGAAATTGGCACTTTGCGCGCTTTAGGCTTTCAACGCAGTGCCGTTCTCATCGCTTTCTTACTGGAGTCCTTGCTCTTGTCCTTGGTTGGAGGCCTGATCGGACTTTTTGCCGCGAGTTGGATGCAAGCAGTGGATATCTCTACGACGAACTTCCAAACCTTCAGTGAGTTAGCGTTTCAATTCAAACTTACCGCAAAAATCGTATTACAAACGATTCTCTTCGCTCTTTTCATGGGCTTTGTTGGCGGCTTCATTCCTTCATGGCGTGCCGCTAGGATGAATATCGTAGATAGTTTGCGGGCGAGTTAGTGCTTCAAAAAAAACGCATAAAACCTTGAAACCCAACCGCAAAGACGCAGAGTGCGCAAAGAAAGCTATTGATCAAATTGTTTTAGAAACCTTTGCACGCTCGCCCTAGAACGCAGCAGAGCCTCTTCACATGCATTCCTTCACAACGTGGTGCCGCATGCACTGCCTTAGGTTTTGATCGGCAATACAGTGGAACAGGTCGCTCTTTGGTTGTCATTCGCAGGCAATTTATTGCAAATCTCATCAAGTTGAGTTTTCATTTTCAGCACTGCGGTTTGGTGCTTACCGCCTGCGTTCCAGTCCATTAACTTCTTACTCATTTTTTCCAAATAATTACGATTGCGCTCGTAAAATGCGTTTTCTGTGCCACTTAATTCTGCGAACACGTTTTGTACCGCTTTTTCTATGCGCGCTTCGTCGGTGGGGACTAGATCAACTAAATTAGTGACGTAGTTTGCCCCCCACTGCAAGCGCGTTGCTGGTCCTTTTGATGCGTTATAGGCTTGTTCATACCAATTGGCAGCCGCCGCAGTGTCGCCTCGCTTTTTCGCATTTGCACCAAGTGTCGACATGAAATAATAAGGTGAATGTGAACGCTTTAATTCAGCCGTGAGAAGTTCATCAGACGCCTCCATCAAACCCGCATCGCCAAGCGCATGCGCCGCTGCGTTGACCACTGATTGTCGCTCATAGCCATCGGTAGTCGCTTTATCGATTTGCGCAACCCCCAGCTTCACTTCCGCTTGCAGCACGGTGCTGGGCTTGGCTTTATCCATGGTCGCTAAATTGACCTGCGCGTTAATCGCCGTCAGGCGTTCCGTTTTCGAAAGCGTTTTGTCATCGGCTAGCTTCGTCAGCGCGTTGCTCATCGCTTCTTTTAGCTTACTACGGGCGGCGGAATTCGTTGCCGTCAAAAGACCGACCAATTCTGTAGGCGCACCTGCGAGTAGATCCATGTTAGCCCGTGCGAGACGACCGTCTTTAAGTAGCTTAAGCATCTTGTCGTTTGCTTTTTCTAGCTCTGGCGCGCTTAACTTTGGCGCGGTTTGGGCGTTAGCCAAAGCAACCAAGGCTTTCGTCTGCAAGCGCATCGCATTGTCACCCGCAGGGGCTTTCTCCGCCAAGCGCATCAAGGTTTGTGCAAGGTCTTTTGTTGGTATTAATTTTTGTTGCGGATCATCCCAAGAATAATCCGCTAGCAGGCGCCATTCATTGTTGTTTAATTTTTTATCTCCGGTCAAAGCTTGTCGTAAAGATTCTTCGACTGAACCATTGGTATTCATGGCCAGACTCAGCACTTGCACATAACGCTGCGCATCGACTTCGCCTGGCAAACGAGTGATTTCTGTGCCATCCGGTTTAAATAAAATCATTGTAGGGTAACCGCGAACTTTGAATTGCGCCGCAAGTTTTTGTGCGCCTGGCGTATCACCATCCAAATAAACGGGCACAAAATGGCGAGATTTCTCGACGAAATCTTTACGATTAAAAATCGTTGCCTTGACTTGATTGCATGGCGGACACCAAACCGCACCCCAGTATAAAAACACGGGTCGCTTGCTCGCCTTCGCTTGGGCAAACGCCGCATCAAGGTCATTATCTTTGCGCCATGCAATCCCATCATTGGTCGCATGTTCTTCAGCGTATGTCGATTGCGCAAACCCACCGAGCGAAAAGATAAACAAGGAAAGAAACACCAAATTTTTTGTTTTATATTTCATGATTTACATCGAAGTTCAAAGTTCAGACCAATAAAGTTTACGGCAATCAAATCTTGCTTTTTGCATGCCTAGGCAGAGCAAAGTTTAACCGAGTTTTTTGCGCACACTGAGTGGAATATTTCTTTATATACTCATAAGGAAAACTTCCATCACAATTATTCGCTGCGCACGAGCTAGTTCACGTAAAATTTGCGCTTGAAAACACCAATAAAAGAACAGCATGAATCAAAAACTAAGTATCGACGAATATGACGCCTTAGAGCAGGTCAGTAAGTTACAGCGATCTGCCCGCCCGAGTGCCTGCGTTGCGCGCAATACTAAGCGGCTATGTGGCATCAAACTGTTGGCGTATCGCAAAGATGGAAGTTTGGAATTAACGGAAAGCGGTCGTCAGGTTTTATTTATCAAACAATGCATCGATGGTTTGCGCGCAGTTGCCAATGACAGTGATAGCGTTTTACGCGAAGCAGTGGCGACATTCCTAAGCAAAAAGGCGCACATCGAAGTCAATCCAGAGACAGGGAAAACGCAGATTACTGAACGTGGGCGCGAATGCCTTGCAGATATTGATGCACAAACCAAACCGTAGCAATAAAAGAAGTTACTGGCTAGCGCGGTAGGCGATTGTTGCGGATGCGCGCAAGCAGATACGCACTAAGCAAAGACAAACCTAACAAAAGTAAAATACCCCGATTACCCCAAAAGATGTAGGGTGTAATGCCTTGCACGCCCTGCACTTTGACAGGTAAACTACCGCGCGTTTCGGTCGCGAGCTGCGCAACGACAACGCCGTCCGAGCCAATCAAAGCCGTGGCGCCCGTGTTGGTAGAACGTAGCATCGGGCGACCCGTTTCCAACACACGCATACGCGAGATTTGTAAATGCTGCGGAATGGCAGTTGAATCACCATACCACGCCAAATTGGATAAATTGATCAGCACACTTGCCATTGGCGCGCCGCTCTTACGCTGCGCAGATAATTGTGCAGCAATCTCTTCACCAAACACATCTTCGTAACAGATATTCGGTAAAACCCATTGATCTTTGA
>JAIETO010000119.1 GCA_019745005.1 Burkholderiaceae bacterium | reverse complement strand
TCCAAACGAAAGAGTGGCGCACCCGAATCGACCCAAGCGATGGCGTCATTGAGATGCGCCTCCTCCAGCGCGTCCAAAGGTTGGATTTGCATAAGCTCGGAGCGCACACGATGGTTCATTATCTCGCCTACTGTGATTTGAATTAGTGATTCTAAATTTTAACTTGGCAAATCAAAGCAATCAGTTTTCTTTAAGATTGCTGCAATCAGCAGAGCCACCTGTTCGATTCGCGCGTGATAATCAATTTCTGGTGCAGGCAAATCATTGAGGTGGAATTGCAAAAGATTAGCAATCAAAAATAAACTTTCCAACATGATAGAAAGCGCGCCGACTTAGCTTAAATCGACATGTGGCCATGCGGTCTGCTTTGTGTTCAAGCATTACGGAAGTAACGTGCAAGCAATTGCGACAGCGTCGGAGCAATGCTTGTCTACCCCTCACGTTTAACGTATGCATACGCGACCGCGCCAGCAATCAAGCAACAAGAGCGACAATATCGGCGATGAAAACACGACCGATTTGGGTGTTAAATCAGCCCACCGACCACGCCAGACAGAGAACCGACAGCACGCTCACAAAACCTGCAACGAACGCCGCTAACTGAAAGACCGGTTGAAACGCGGCGTAAAGCAGAAACACGCCGAGCATGCCAAACAGACCCGCCCTGTGACGCATAAGAATTGCGAGATTCGGGTCATCAAAGCGAATCCCATAGTGCAGACTAAGGCGCTCGCTTCCCGGCACGCCAGAAAGCGGCAGGAGATGAAATGACGCACAAGTTGCCCTTAAGGGTTAGCGTGACCATGCGCGGCACCGAAATGCGCTACACGAAGGCATTTCTTCCATTGGCTACAGAGATCATTGCATTGGCTTTGCGTCGGCTTTCATTGCAAGACCAGCCGAAATAGCCCCTAGGGTCGCGCCAAGAAATAATGCAATCGCCGTCCTTGGAATCTCCGTAACTGTCGGAAATGCGGCGTCAAACGCGGTGGTTCTCTGAATCATCGTCCAGCCTGCGAATGCCAACGGCGCGATACAGACGCGAACCCAATCGTATTTATCCCACTTTCCGCCAAAGTATCTTGGCGCGGCGAAGAGTATGACGGACATAAGCGTGAGTATCCAGAATGAGATTTCAAGCGTTTGGTGCGCGTCTTCTAGGATTTTGGTTACGGAAATCATCTGCCCATCGTTTCTCGCCGATGCCTCGAGCGTCGTTTTCGTGGTAAATGAAATTAGGAGTGCATGAAGAGTTAACACTTCGGAAGGCACCAAGGACGAAAATGCGTCTATGTAAGTCTTTATTCCTGGGCTACCTGAAGTGGTACTCGTGCCGGGTGTTGCAGCTTCGCGGGTATTTGTGAGTTGCGCGTACGCGATAGTGCTCATGTTTCCTCCGTTGATTTAGGAAGGTATGGCTCGAGGTACGATCTTAAGTGATTTTTTTTCACAAAGTATCGATACGAAAACGCCAATTTTGATCCTCGCTTTATACCCGCGTCAACAGGCAATGCGGCTCTAGTTTATCCGCGTTTTACCTAATGTTAGGTTTGTGGTGCCCTTAAAGGGCGTTGATGCTGCGACGAATGTGCGTTATGGAACATCTCGATCGGGCGCTGGGAGCGCCTTAAAAATTTCTGGGTCGTGCTCCAACTGAACAACCTTATCCAATTCAATTAAGATTGCCGATCGAACCTCTTCAATTTTATTTGCAGACTCTATCGCCGCAAGTTCGTCGACGGTTGGGTTTTCTGGGTTAGCCAGCTTTAGTGGGGCTGGTTTTGTTAACCGCAGGCTGACCTTAGATCCATCAGAAAGCTTTTTGCTTAAGCGTTTGAGTGATTGGGTTAATGCATTTTTTAATTCAGCCTTACGACCTTGATCATTCCCTATATAGTGCTCCTCAACCAGATTAGAGGCAAGATTGTTCAGGTTTATGCCAATAGACTCTTGTTGGTGCTGCTCATAATCTTTGACCACCTTTTCAGGCGCCTTGGTTTCAATTAGTTTCTTCCAAAGATCTTTTGTTTTTATAAATTCTTGCAAAATCTCATTTACACCTCGCACGCACTTTGCCACCCCAAAGAGTACGAGGGGAGCAGAGGCTAGGTAAAACTGCCAAGACCCTGTGGCAAGTGTTCTAATAGTTGTTTCTGATCGATCTGGATCGAAAATTTCGGAAATTGTTGAGATGTCGCGGTGCCATTCTTTTGCTTCTATTGAAAGATCATTGAGTGTTTTGGTTTCCTGCGGGACTGGAATTTTGATCTCAATTTCTGAGTCGCCATCGGTTTGGCCTTCGAAAGGAACCTCAAGCTCTGAAAACGCATTGTTTATCGCCTCGAGTTCAGACAATTTTTTCCCTACGCTAGCTAGAAGTGCTTGAAGCGCTTGGAGCGCTGCGTGTGGAGCAAATTGGTTTTCTGAAATAGTATTGATGATGCTCACGAACAGTCCGTTACCTATGTATTTTGCAAGGCTAAATTGATCTATAAAATCAGAGAGCTCCATCTTTGGATTGTTAAGAGAACTGGCCTCCAAAGCCTTTCTCGTAGCTTCAAGTTGATTCTTGTACTGATCAACAAGTTGGGGCTGTCCCGGCTGACTGCTAACTGAGCTTAGCGCATTGATCAACCCGCCAAAGTGTTCGATTGCTCTGATGGATCTGAAATCAGTAACTACAGTGTCAACGGCGAAGTGAAAGCGCGAAATATCCATGGGTTTCGTTCCTGTTAAAAGTTAATCTAGTGTGTCAAGCCAACTCCGCAAACCATGATCACGCACAGGTGCAATCAAAGCGAAGCGCAATTGTATCGAAACGAACTTTGTGGGAGTTCAAAATCGAGGGCTCAGACGCCACCTCGCCTATTTTTCGATTTTAGTTTGAGTCGGAGTCAACTAGACCGTAATTTGAAGCATTGCGCTAGAGGTTATTTCGGGCTTTTCGCGCAAGTGATACTCAATTAAATCTCTGTAAAGATAATTTAGATACATGCCTCCGAGTGGCCGGCACTCCAAAATAGCATCTTCTACAAGAGACGCTGAAGGTGCTTCGGCTATCAGACGTTCGTGAAGCCAGAGGCCAGTGGTTTTACTACATGCCATCATGTAGACAGAAGAAGAAATTGCGATATCCAGTTTTCCGGCAATATCTCGCATGCATAGACCTTCAATTACTACATTTGGCGACTCTTTTAAGGCGACGTGAACCTTATCTTTCAGAGCGACAAAATCAATCGAGTCTTTGTAACTACGGCCTTTGCCGTCGAAGAAGTCATCAACTGATATCGTACATAGACCTAGGTACTGACCAATTTCTCGGGTCACTGTGGTTTTTCCTGATCTATCGAAGCCGTCAATAATGACCGCACCAAAGGCGTTCCTGACAAGTGAGCCAGTGATCTCAATCACTTCTGCGATAGTGGAGCAATGGGTCATTGTTAAACCAAAAAATTTTAATTCACTTGGCGGCGGTGCTTTTCGTGTGGGTCCGGTGGGTTGATCTACTGGGCAAAGAAGGCTGGTGCTATTCGATCCAATCGTCTACTGTGCGCCTTCTGATCTTCTTGCTTGACATTAGTATGGGCTTACCCCAATTAAATAGCGAAACTGAAACTCTTTGTTTCTTTCCTTGGAATACAGTGCGGATCATACCTCGGACGTTCTCAAGTAGTGGAGGTTCAAGATCAGCATAAAGAGGATATCCTTCTGGAAATTGCCTCCGTTCGTTCCAATTGATTAGGCGGGAAAACAGAAACATAAAAAGCACCATCGTCCCCATACCGAATGGAAGCATTAAATATTTTGGAATGGCATCTGGATTGTTCCACAGAGTGGAAAGCCCATAGCCTTTCAAGATAAGCGATCCTCCTATTAAAAAACCTGGAATCGCATTTACAATAAGCCCCAAAATGAAGAGTGTCGAGAATCGCTCCCCAATAGGTGCCCTTACTTCCAATGCCGTATGGTCGATTGGATTTTCTTGACCGACTATTCGCCCAGTTACTTGTACCTCCGTCATTGGGTTTCCTGTTACGAATATAGAAACTACCAAGTACTCATTTGGATTAAGGCAATCAAAAGTGATCGAAAGAGTATTCTTGTTATTAACCGTAGTATCGAAGACGATCAAATCCTCTACTGGTATTGCGCACGCTTTAACAATATTGGCGTCAACCCCAATCTTTACTTCGAGAGGGCTTGACGCAATCAGGTCGGCCTTAGTAATAGGCTGATTACCTCTATTCCAGATCAAAAGACCGATTACATAAACCCCATTATGGTGTGTGCCACTTTCATCACAAATGTAGAAGGGAAAATCTTTCGGCATTTCTGAAACGATACCCCGCATGAGAAGCCTTGCTTCAAGGCGCCTATTGAAGTGATTAGATCCTCTCCAAAAAATCGACAGGACAACTCTAAAAAGTGCTGTAAGCGGCGAGAATATTTCACCAAACGTCATCGATGTGATTCCTGTCTTGTTGCCTAACGTGATTTTTATTTAACTATTTTGCATATTAACGTGGCAAACAAAAATAAACAATGTGTTTTAGTTTGGTCGAAACCTGTATGAAAACTGGCTATATTTTAGTAATCTTAATTCGAAATACCGTGTAACAAAATCGACTGAAAAATCACTCCTCAAAATAGTAGAAAGTCCTGATATTTATGGTAGAACGTTTGAGATATGGCGCGTTAAACCATGTGAGCTTGCGTTGGCAAGCGAGACAAAATTACAGCCGAGGTTCTAAAGCATATCAACTGCCAGCATCAAAAGAATCGCATCCCACACTATTTCATTTGCATCCCAATTGCGAGCCGGGCTTTAATTGTCAATTTTTGGTCAATTATGTTCTAATCCCTGACATCGATGCTAACCCACTTAGCTTATGAGCTCACCAGCAAAAACTATTGCCCTTGTCGGTAAATATAACGCCCTTGGCATTACCGAATCGATTATTCAGCTCGCCGAATTTTTGCGCGGTCTTGGCTATACGGTGGTGATAGAAACCGATACCGCTCTGAATATGGAACTGCAAGGTGTCGATTGCATGTCGGTGCCAGAAATCGGCAAAAACGCCGACCTTGCGATTGCGATTGGTGGCGACGGCACTATGCTGGGCATTGCGCGTCAACTTGCGCCTTTTGATGTGCCGCTGATTGGGGTGAACCAAGGCCGCTTAGGTTTTATTACTGACATTCCCTTAGAAAAAATGTTGAGCGCCATTGCCGAAATGCTGGCGGGTGCCTACGTTGCCGAAAAGCGCAGCTTGCTGCAAGCGATTGTGGTGCGCGAGGGCAATCAGATTTTTAGCGGTATGGCGTTTAACGATATTGTGGTGTCGCGTGGTGCGGGTTCTGGCATGGTGGAGCTGCGGGTTGATGTTGATCAGCATTTTATGTACAACCAGCGTTCAGACGGTTTGATTGTTTCTACCCCCACTGGGTCGACGGCATATGCGCTGTCTGCTGGCGGCCCGCTCTTGCACCCCAGCTTAAACGGCATCGTGATGGTGCCGATTGCGCCGCACGCACTGTCTAACCGCCCGATTGTGTTACCCGATACGAGCGAGATTCAAATTGAAATTGCGGCGGGGCGCGATATTAGCGTTAATTTCGATATGCAGTCGTTCGCAAGCTTGCTGTACAAAGATCGCATCATCATCAATCGCTCGGCGCATACGGTGACGTTTCTGCATCCTATCGGCTGGAATTATTACAATACCTTGCGTGAGAAATTACATTGGAATGAGTACCCGTCTGTGGAAGGGGCTTTGCGCTAGAATGGCGGCGCAATAGGCAGCTTGTAGGTACGCATAATGGCGGCTTACCAGCCCGAAAAAAAAAGGCCTTAACTCGCTCTCACTTTGCACACCACCCGAAACTTTCCATCCCACATTTGTTTTCTAAACCTATGCTGCGCACGCTTGCTATCCGTGATTTTGTGATTGTTGATTCACTCGAACTCGAATTTTCTGCGGGCTTTACCGTTCTCACTGGAGAAACTGGCGCGGGAAAATCCATTTTGATTGATGCCTTGTCACTCGCTTTAGGCGGACGTGGCGACGCCAGCATGGTGCGTGAGCTGGCGAGTAAGGCAGATATTTCTGCTGAGTTTTCTTGCAATGAGGCTTGCACGAATTGGCTCGCGGTGAATGACTTTGCCACCAGCGATGATCAACTCATTTTGCGCCGCGTGATCGATAATGCAGGTCGCTCAAAAGCCTACATCAATGGCATCACCGCTACGGCTGGGCAGGTGCGTGAATTGGCTGAATTGCTGGTCGATATTCACGGGCAACACGCGCACCAAGCCTTGCTGAAATCGGAAGCGCAACGTGTGCTGTTAGATTTGCAGGGCGGCTTGCAAGAACAGGTGGTGCAAGTGGCAGATTTGTATCGCGCTTGGCGGGCAATACGCCAGCAACGCGAAGAGTTTGAACAGAATGCCAAAAATATTTTGCAAGAACGCGAGCGACTTGAATGGCAGGTAGCGGAGCTGAGCAAATTGCAAGTCAAAGCGGGAGAATGGGAGACGGTAAGTCAAGAACATAGTCGCTTGGCGCATGCCGCTAGCCTGTTAGAAGGTGCCCAAGAAGCGGCAACGGTGATTAGTGATTCTGAGCGTCCTATGCTCTCGCAACTGTCCGGCTTGCAGCAAAAACTCAGCAAACTGTTAGCGTACGACGAAGCCCTAAAACCGGTGGTGGATGCGCTAGATTCTGCGCGTATTAACTTGCAAGAAAGCGCCTATGCGCTGAACGACTACTTGGCAAAAGTCGAGCTGGACCCTGCCCGTTTGCGCGAAGTGGAAACACGGGTAGAAACCTTGCACAGCACGGCGCGCCGCTTTCATGTTGCCCCCGAAGCGCTGCCGGAAGAGTTTGCTCAACTCTCTCAGCAATTACAGCAATTGGCGGGCGTGTCAAATATGGATGCTCTCAAAGCGCAAGAAGCACAAGCCGAAGCAAACTATCTCAAAGTCGCTAAAAAACTAAGCCAAGCGCGTAAGACGGTGGCGCATGATTTATCGATAGCAGTCACTGCCGCGATGCAAGATTTAAGTATGAGCGGCGGGGCATTTGCGATCGCCCTACCCGCTTGCGAACCCAGTAGCCACGGCGTCGAGCAAGTCGAATTCTTGGTGGCGGGGCATGCCGGGGTTGCGCCGCGCCCTTTAGCAAAAGTCGCCTCTGGCGGCGAACTGGCGCGCATTTCTTTGGCCATCTCTGTGATTACCTCGTGTGCCACGGCCACGCCGACTTTAATTTTTGACGAAGTGGATAGCGGCATTGGTGGCGGTGTGGCAGAAGTGGTGGGACGTTTATTGAAACGTTTGGGGCAAGACCGACAAGTGCTCTGTGTGACCCACTTACCGCAAGTGGCGAGCCAAGCGAATCAACATTTCCAAGTCAGTAAACGGAGCGATGCGGGTAAAACCTTGTCGCACATTGAACGTCTCGATAACAAACAACGCGTCGAAGAGATTGCCCGCATGTTAGGCGGCATAGAAATCACGGCAACCACGCGCAAACATGCACGCGAATTGCTTGCTTCGTAAGAAGCAGATAATCATATACTGGCCATTTTTTATTAAAAATATTGCCTTTTGCGCCTGTGAGTAAAGCGCAATTAAAAAATACCCCATTAAGTATGTGAATTTCGTGACCTCGTCCAGGCTGTGTTGATGAAATTCATTGGCATTGAAAAAGATCAAAACCTCTCAACACAGAGGTAAAGCATTGCTTTACCTCTGTGTTGAGGGGTTTAGACGCTCTACCTCTTTTGAATGTCATCAACTCACAAACTGAAGCAGCATTTTTCAACCTCGCGAGTGGCTTTTTCGCTTGCATGCCGAGCAAGCGTTGTGCATACAAATAGACTATCCTAAGTGCTTTGAAGTGCGCATTTAGCACTACTTATTTCAGCAAACGAGAGGAGCATGTGATGACAGTCGAAGCCGAATGGGGATCTGCGCAGGGGAATACGCTCGCCAAGCTCCGCGCCGGACAGGCGGAATTTCTTGCTGATCTTGAACCCAATGCGGGCGGCGCGGGCACCGCGCCCACGCCGCATGATTTGCTGGCGGCGTCGCTCGCGGCCTGCACGGTATTGACCCTGCAGTTGTATAGCAAACGCAAACAAATGCCGCTTGAAAGCGTGCGCGTCACAGTCGATCAGGTGCAACTTGCGGGCGAGCTGCAGCTTGAGCGACGCGTGTATTTAAGCGGCCCGCTAAGCGAACAAGCGATGAGCGATTGCCTGCGTATCGCCAATGCCTGCCCAATTCATAAAGCCTTGCAGGGAAAATTTTCTATCTCCACCGAGCTGGGCTAAGCTGTGTACAAATACCTATCTCTGCTCGACCGCACTCATCATTTTTAAGAGACTTACATGGACATCATCACCCCTCGATTACATGATTTAGGTGGCGGTTTTACAGTGCGTCGTCTGCTACCTTCTGCGCTGCGGCAGGCGGTAGGGCCGTTTTTATTCTTTGATCATTTTGGTCCTGTAGAGGCAAAACCCAGCGACAACCATGACGTGCGCCCGCACCCTCACATTGGCTTAGCCACCGTTACGTATTTGTTTGAAGGCGCGATGATGCACCGCGATTCCACCGGCGTGGTGCAACGTATCGAACCGGGTGCCATCAATTGGATGACGGCTGGGCGCGGGATTGTGCATTCGGAGCGCACTCCAGACGATTTGCGCGACAAAACCCGCCGCAGCCACGGCTTGCAATTATGGTGTGCCTTGCCAACTGAACACGAAGCGGATGCACCTAGCTTTGCGCATACCCCTGCGTCTGCCATTCCTGAAGTACCAATGTCGGGCGTGCAAATTCGCGTGCTGATTGGTTCGGCTTTTGGCGCGACTTCTCCCGTGAAGACGCTTTCGCCCACTTTGTATCTCGATATCCATATGACTGCGGGTAGTCAACTGGTGTTGCCAGTACTGGCAGAAGAAGCTGCGATTTACAGCGTTGACCATGATGTAACGGTGAATAACACGCAGTTTGAAGCGCACCAAATGTTGGTGCTAGAACCAAGCGGCAGCACCACGATTCGCGCATCGCATGCGACGCGCTTAGTGCTGATTGGCGGTACCAATCTTGGCCATCGGCACATGGTGTGGAACTTTGTTGCGAGTGATCGAGCAGATATCCAACGTGCCGAAGCTGAATGGCTGGCGCAAGGTTTTCCCGTCGTACCTGGTGAAACAGAATTTATTCCATTACCTGCGCGGCCAAAATAGGCGAGCAGTATTTGCCCTTTCAATTAGTCTTTAAACCAATAACATTAACCACTTACGCACAACAACCCGAGCTTATGCGCTTTCACAAAGAACCTGACTACCAACACGGCAGCCCCAACAAAACCGCCGTCCTTCTGATCAACCTAGGCACACCCGACGAGCCCACTAGCAGCGCGGTGCGTCGTTATTTGAAAGAGTTTTTATGGGATAGGCGCGTCGTTGAAGTGCCGCGTGCGATATGGTGGATGATTCTGAATCTGATCATTCTGCCGTTTCGCTCATCCCAATCGGCGACCAAGTACGCCAAGATCTGGACCAAAGATGGCTCGCCTTTAAAAATTCACACGGTCAAACAAGCGGCCTTATTGCAAGGCTATTTGGGGGAGCGTGGCCACAATGCGCATGCGACTTTTGCGATGCGTTATGGCAGCGATAATATCCCGCAAGCTTTGACTCGCCTGAAAGAACAAGGCTACGGCCGCATACTCGTGATGCCCGCTTATCCGCAGTATTCCGCCACGACTACCGGCGCCAACATGGATGCGGTTTTTATGCATTACCAAAACGTACGCAACTTGCCAGAATTGCGCTTTATACGCAGCTATCACGACCACCCCGCTTACATCAACGCGCTGAAAAATTCCGTGCTAAATTATTGGCAAAGCAATGGGCGGCCTGATCGCCTGATCATGAGTTTTCATGGTTTGCCAAAAGCGTTTTTACTGCGCGGCGATCCGTACCACTGCGAGTGCTATAAAACCGCGCGATTGCTTGCGGAACAACTGGGTTTAAGCAAAGACCAATACACCGTCAGTTTTCAGTCGCGCTTGGGGCGCGCCGAATGGTTGCAACCGTACACCGCACCAACGGTGCAAGCGCTCGGCAAGCAAGGGGTGCGCCGTATCGATGTGATTTGCCCCGGTTTCATCGCTGATTGCCTAGAAACCTTGGAAGAAATTGCGCTTGAAGTACGCGACGAATTTTTGCACGCGGGCGGCAAAGAGTTTCATTACATTCCCTGTTTAAACGAAGCACCAGACTGCCTGCGCGCACTGGCAGAAATCGCGGAACAACATTTGCACGGCTGGCCAACCATGCCCACCAGTGGTGAGCTTGAGCGGCAAAAGCAACAAGCACAGATCAGCCGCGCAGAAGCCATGCGCTTAGGCGCAAAAGACTAGGGCGGGCATCGTTGAGCACGTATTTTATTGGCGATGTACAAGGCTGCTGCGATCAATTAGAGCGCTTGCTAGAAAAAGTGTTGGCGCAAGATACCGACGCGCATTTTTTATTCGCGGGTGATTTGGTTAATCGCGGCCATAAGTCCTTGGCGACCTTGCGCTTGGTCAAGAGCTTGGGGCAACGCGCTGATAGCGTCTTGGGCAACCATGATCTGCATTGTCTGGCGGTATGGCAAGGAATCCGCCCCAAACACGGCAGCGATACCTTAGACGAACTTTTGCTCGCACCAGATTGCGATGAGTTACTCACTTGGTTACGCCATCGACCAATGGCAATTGCCACACAAGGCCATGTCTTGGTGCACGCTGGGGTTTATCCGCAATGGAACGCAGACTTTATTTTGCAACTCGCGACAGAAATTGAAACTGCCTTGCGCGGCGATGATTGGCGCAGTCTTTTAAAGCAAATGTACGGCAATACACCAGCCGCATGGTCAGACCAATTACAAGGCACAGACCGCCAGCGCGCCATCATCAATGCCTTCACCCGCATGCGCTATTGCTTGGCCGACGGCAGCATGGATTTCAAAAACAAAGAAGGCGGCAAGACTGTATCGAAAGATCTGATCCCGTGGTTCGATTTGCCGCAACGGCAAACGGAAGACACGGTGATGGTGTTTGGACATTGGTCTACCCTAGGTTTGGTATTACGCCCCAACTTAATCAGCTTGGATACCGGCTGCGTGTGGGGTGGAAAACTCAGCGCCGTTTCACTTTGCCAAGACCCCTCTGCACGACGCGTGATACAAGTCGATTGTCCGCAGCAGCAAGTGCCAGCTTAGTTCACATTTTTTTGGCGACGACGAGTGCGACCTTATCACTTAGTTCAACGCAGCGCGCTCTTAGTGGCGTGTCTTGCCTTAGACGCTTGCGCGCTCTTTCCGGCACCGCCAGCAGCACCGCAAGATTTACCGCGCGCAAGGGCTTGGAACGAGCATATTCCTTTAAAGTACAAAGATTTTTTCGCGCCAGACGCGGCGGCAAATTTAGGTGCAGATCGAGATAAAATGACCTTAATTGATGCAGAAAAAATTCGCGCTGAAGCACTCGGCCGTGTCAATGCATTGCGCGCCAGCGGCAGCCTGTGCGGCACGCATTACTTTCCACCCGTCGCGCCTTTGAAGTGGAATGAAAAACTTTACCTTGCCGCCGCAGCACATAGCATCGACATCGCGCAGAGCAACGTGGTATCGCATCAAAGCTTAGATGGCAGCACGCCCGGCGAGCGCATACGGGCGGTGGGGTACCAATTCAGCGTGATTGGTGAAAACATCACCGCAGGCCAAAGCTCCATTGCTGACGCCATACATGCGTGGAAAGAAAGTCCGTTTCATTGCGAACAAATGATGCAGGCGGAAATCGAAGAAATGGGGCTGGCTTGGGTACAAAAGCGCGATTCGTTTTACCGCCATTATTGGACTTTGGATTTGGGGAAAGCGGTGCCTTGATTCCAACAAAAAATTTGCGTATTCTCAGATTCGGCAATCAACACAATTAGAGCGAAAACAAACAATGGAAACAGATATTTATAGCCCGCCAAAAGCTGATTTGAATGACGGCGCAGCGGCTAAATTGCTCGTTGATTCACACAATAACCATGAATTTTATGTGGTGTCGTCGCGCAAATTTTTAACGCTCTTTATTGCCACATTTGGCATGTATCAAATCTATTGGTTTTACAAAAATTGGACTTATTACAAGCAACGCCATGGTGACGATATGTGGCCAGCGGTGCGCGCGATTTTTCCTATTTTTTTTGCTCATTCTCTTTGCAACGCAATTGATGCATCGTTGAAGATTTCTGGCATCAAGCACAAGTGGTCGCCCAGCAGCGTCGCAACGACTTACGTTATTTTGAAATTAATTTCGAATGTCTCCGATGCCATTTCAAGAAAAAATACTGACGTCTCTTTTGTCGACTATTTGATCATCGCTTTAGTACCTTTGATCGCTCTGCAATTACATGATGCACAAATGGCGATCAATAACGCGTGTGGGCAAGAAGATGGTGCCTCGAACGGCAAATTTACAGCAGCGAATATTGCTTGGATCGTGCTAGGCGTAATATTTTGGTGCTTGGTATTGATTGGACTGTTTGCCCCAGAATGAGCTCTAAGGCAAACCATCGAAGATCATGAAGTCGACTAGTGCTAAGCCAACTCAATGCTCTTCTGCGCCATCCGCCGCATTTGCTGCCAAACCCAAACTCTGCGCCACCGCTGCTCTTGCTGCATTAGCCAAATGACGGCGGTGCATACCTTCTGATGAAATCATAGGAAGTTGCTGCACGTGGGCGATGATTTTTCCGCCTTTGAGCATCATCACGATGCTTTCTAAAAAGCTAGTATCACCAATGTAATCGACTGAGTGCTGCAAAGCGCCCGTGCTGTCTGTGTAATGTACGGAGAAGGGCAAAATCGGTACGTGGGCTTCGATGGCGGCTTCAAACAAATTTGAGTGAAACGGCAGCAATGTGCCTTGCGCCGCCGTTGTGCCTTCGGGGAAGAAGGCAACCCGCTCGCCGCGATTAATGCGGTCAACCAAGCCTGTGTATATGCGTCGCACATCGGTGCGTTTGCCACGGGCTAAAAAAATCGTCCAGCCTTGTTCGCACAACCAACCGATCAAGGGCCAACCGCGAATGTCTGATTTGGCGACAAAGTGGCAAGCTTCGAGCGAATTGATAACGAAGATATCGACCCACGACACGTGATTAGAAACCAGAAGTGCGCGTTGCTGATAGCGCGATGGCACAAAACCTTGGGCGCGCACTTCGATACCAAAAATCACCATAATTTTTGCCGACCAACCGCGTATATAGCGTTCTTGGTAGGCAAGGCTGCGCATCGGAAAGATCACCGTAGTGACAAACAGACCCGCAATAATATGGATAACAACGCGCAAAAGACCAAAAGCTAACATGACACTCCAATTTTTATAGATAGGAAAGCGCGGATCTATTCGATAAGTGTGAAACCTCATTTTTTACGACTTGGCTCATTTCACCGTTCCTCAACCAAAAAAATGAGGTTTCCCTCCGGGTTCGGCACAAAACGGGCGATTTTGGCAACAAATTTCCTTGCTTGGCACCAGCCAAGCTGCAGAAATATCGTTGTCAAACTCATCCCGTTTTGCACTCGAACACACGTACCGAATAAATCCGCACTTCCCTATAGGTTAGTACCAACATTCACGACCATTTCGCGCTTATATTTAAAGCGCTTTCAACGCTATGTCCGGAATACTGCCTCAAAAACAAATTACAACGCGGTAAATTTAGTCCCATCTCGATTACTTTACTGGCATCGCACTTTGACCACCAGCGCGCGCATACGCGATGTGTCCGCCAACGATCGTGGTGCACACCACGCCGGGCAATTCATAGCCGAGGAAGGGCGTATGCTTGCCCTGACTCACCAAACTTTTTGCGTTCACTTGCCAACGTGCAGATGGGTCGAAAAGGCACAAATCGGCGGCGCTACCTACCGCCAAATCGCCCGCCGCTAACTGCGCCAAACTTGCTGGTGCGGCCGTGATTTTGTTGATGGCATGCGTCAGACTGACGGCACCGCGGCTGTCTTCCACCCATTTTAAAGCTAAAGATAAGAGTAATTCGAGACCGGTTGCACCTGCCGATGCCTCGGCAAACGGTAAGGCTTTTTCATCGTCATCGACCGGTGTATGGTCCGAGCAGATTGCGTCGATGGTACCGTCTTGCAAGCCTGCCAGTATCGCGTTGCGGTCGCGTTGGTCGCGCAAGGGTGGCGTGAGTCTGGCATTGGCGTCGAAGTAGCCAATATCGGCATCCGTTAAGTGAACGTGATGAATACCCACATCGCAAGTAATCGGCAAACCCATTTGTTTGGCTTGGCGAACTAATTCAACTCCGGCGGCCGAAGAGAGTCGGCACACGTGCACGCGTGCGCCGCTACTTTGCATTAACTCGAACAAGGTATGCAATGCAATGGTTTCCGCCATCACGGGCACGCCCGCTAGGCCTAGGCGCGACGACAGCGCGCCGCTGTGCGCCACCCCACCATGACCAATAAACGCGTCTTGCGGGCGCAACCACACGGTAAAACCAAAGGTGGCGGCGTACTGCAGCGCGCGCAGCAAGACACTGGTATCTGCGATGGGCGTCTCAGCTTGTGAAAAGCCGACGCACCCCGCTTGGCGCAGGGCGGCCATTTCAGTCAGCGCAAGACCTTGCAAGCCCACGGTGAGCGCGCCGAGCGGATAAACATGGGCTTTGTGTTGCGCTTTGGCGCGTTGGGTCAGCATTTCGACCAAGCCCGCTTCATCTAATACAGGGTCGGTATCGGGCGGGCAAACCAAGCTGGTAACACCACCGCGCATCGCCGCTTGCAATTCGGATTCCAAGGTCGCTTTGTATTCAAAGCCGGGTTCACGCAGGCGAGCGCTCAGATCGACCAAACCAGGAATTAAAATCAAGCCGCTCGCATCGATGACTTTGGCCGCGACAAAATCGGCGGGTGCACTTCCCAACGCGACGATTTTTCCCGCTGCGATGAACAGGTCTTGCACCTTATCATGTTGATTTTTAGGGTCGATAAGGCGCGCGTTTTTGATCTGTATTTTCATATACTCCCTTAAAATCTATTACTTATAGTGCCTTTTGCGCTTGTATTTAAAGCACTATGAAAAAATACATATTACGGTATGTGTAATTTGCTGTTATGTACAGGTTAGGTGTTGATAAACTTCATTGGTAATGAAAAAGGTCAAAACCTCTCAACACAGAGGTGAAGCAAGGCTTTACGAGAGAGCCACAGAGAAAGGCAAAAACCGATGCTTTTCGTTTTGGTTTTTCCTCCGTGCCTCTGTGTCTCCGTGTTGAGAGGTTGGTTTTTTCTTTGCAATGTGAGCCTTTACTTTTATCAACATTCAATCAAAACATAGCCAAAATTACCTTGCAGATGCGCGGCTCAAGTACGTAAAGCAAAAGCAAAAACGTGCTTTGCGCACGCCTACCGCCCCTGCGCACCTGCAACGATGCTCATCACCGCCATACGTACCGCAATGCCAAACGTGACTTGCGACAAAATTACCGCTTGCGGGCCATCAGCCACAGCGGAATCGATCTCGACACCGCGGTTCATTGGGCCAGGGTGCATCACAATCGCATCGGGTTTGGCGAGCGCTAAGCGTTCTTCAGTCAGGCCGTAATGCTTAAAATATTCTTGCGCAGACGGCAGCAAAGCGCCGTTCATGCGTTCGTTTTGTAAGCGCAGCATGATGATGACATCGACCCCTTTTAAGCCCTCGTTCATATCGGTAAACACGCGCACACCCATTTGCTCCAAGCCGCCGGGCAAGAGTGTGCCGGGCGCTATCACGCGCACTTCAGGCACGCCCAAGGTAGTGAGCGCATGAATATCCGATCGGGCAACGCGACTGTGTAAGACATCGCCAATAATTGCCACCGTCAATTGCGTGAAGTCTTTCTTGTAATGACGAATGGTGTACATGTCGAGCAAGCCTTGCGTCGGATGCGCGTGCCGGCCATCGCCCGCATTCACCACATGCACGTGATGCTGCTTGGTGTCGTCCAGATGTTTGGCAATGAGAAACGGTGCGCCCGAGGTGGCATGGCGCACCACGAACATGTCCGCATGCATGGCCGCCAAGTTGTCGATGGTATCGAGTAGGGACTCGCCTTTTGCCGTGCTGGAGGCGGCAATGTTCAGATTAATCACGTCGGCAGATAGGCGCTTGGCGGCGATTTCAAAGGTGGTGCGTGTGCGAGTGGAGTTTTCAAAAAATAGGTTGAAAACACTTTTGCCACGCATCAAAGGCACTTTTTTGAGTTCCCGATCACCAAGGCTTACAAAGGAGGAGGCCGTGTCCAAAATATGATTGATGATGGTTTTTGGTAAACCATCAATGGTCAGTAAATGTTTTAGTTCGCCGTGTTGATTTAGTTGGGGATTAGGCATGGTCGATGGCTTCGATGGTGTCGATGGTGAGAGTCAAGGCTCCATCGGCAGCGCGATGTAGGTGTAGGGAAGAATTCGCTTCAAACTCGGCGCGGTGGGCAACAAAATCAGCGGCGACTGGCAATTCGCGCCCGCCTCTATCAATTAAGGCAGCCAGTAATATGCGCGCTGGGCGGCCGTAGTCAAATAACTCATTGATTGCCGCCCGCGTGGTGCGCCCCGTGTAGAGCACGTCGTCCACCAAAATAATGGTGGCGTGGTCGACATCGAATGGAATATGGGTAGGCTTAACGTCAGGATGTAGGCCGCGTTGGGCGTAATCGTCGCGATAAAAAGACACGTCGATAAAACCTAAACGTTCGTCTAACTGAAGCTCTTTCGCCAAACGTTGCGCCAACCACGCACCGCCCGAATGGATGCCGACCAAGGCCACATTTTGAATCGCCGCGCTGTTGTGCAAGGCCTGTCTAATTTGCTCGGCCAAAGCACGATATAGCTGTTCTGCGTCTAGTGTGGTTTCTTGACGGGTGCGCACTGGCTGCATGGTTTTCTTGGCTGGCGAAGGGGACGCGGATGGGGTAATCAGATTCATAATTGACTGGCCCTAGCTGGTTTGATCAAAATATTGCTGCAAAATCAGCGCTGCGGATTGGTCGTCTATGCGTTCCCCGCGTTGCGCGTGTAGCACGGCGGACGAATAACGCTCATCAACCAAAGTAGTCGCCACACCAAAACGCCCCTCTAGTTGATGCGCAAAGCGTTGGCAGCGCGCCGTCATTTCGTGTGCGGCACCGTCGGGGTGCATGGGCAAACCCACCACGCACAAAACGGGGCTCCACTCCTTGATCAGCGCTGCGATTTGTGTAAATTTTGCGTCATTTTGAGCAGCGTCAATAATGCACAGCGCCTGCGCCTGTCGCAAGATGGTATTGCCTACTGCCACGCCAATTCGTTTTAAACCAAAATCAAAACCCAATACGCTACCTGATGCATGAGCTGCCAGCGCAGACATCAAGCATGCCCCGCTTCGGACGACAACATGATGGGGTCGATGCCGAGTAGTTTCATGGCTTCGAAAAAGCGCTCTTCCAGCGGCACATCAAACAAGATACGCATGTCAGCCGGCACAGTGAGCCAGCCGTTGGCGCTGATTTCTTGCTCCAATTGCCCTGCACTCCAACCGGCATAACCAATGCTGACCAACAATCGTTCAGGTGCTTCGCCAGCGGCGACCGCTTCGAGAATATCGCGCGATGTAGTGAACGCGATTTGATCTGTGACTTTTAAGGTGGATGAGAAACCACCAATTGGGGCATGCAAAACAAAGCCGCGATCATCTTGCACAGGGCCGCCGAACATGACGGGGTCTTTGCCCTTTGGGTGCGAGCCTGGAATAATTTCCAGCTTTAAATCAATCCTGTCAAACAGGCCGGAAAGGGTCAGATCCGTGGGTTTATTGATCACCAAGCCCATTGCACCTTTGGCATTATGTTCACAAATGTAAATCACCGTACCGCCAAAAATCGGGTCCAACATCGATGGCATGGCGATCAAAAAATGATCGGTTAAATTGAGCGCATCGGAATCTTGCATTAACGAGGAATCGTCGGCATTGGCCACGTTGCTTGATGATGTTGCGCTTGATTTGGACGCGCCGCTAGCACGCCCAGACTGCAGAGTTTGTTTAGATGTGAGATGCTTTGCCATGCGAATATTTTAGCATTTTTAGCCCTCTACTTTTGACAGCTTTGGGGTTTTATCCACATTGTGTGGCATTGCAGTTTGTGTTTTTTCTGTTAATTTTCCCTCCTTTTTTCAACGGTCATGCTGTCGCTATCGGTATCTATGTCTCGTGTTTCTGATAAAACTTATGCTCGAAGTTTAGTTTGGTTTCGGCGCGACTTGCGTTGCTTTGATCATGCCGCGCTGTACCACGCTCTGCTGCAAAGCCAATGGGTCGCATGCGTTTTTGTTTTTGATAAAGCGATCCTTGCACCCCTGCCAAACGATGACCGACGGGTGAAGTTTATTTACGACAGCGTTAAAGAATTGTCAGCCGCATTGACGTCTTTAGGTGGAAGTTTGCTGGTTGTTGTCGGCGATGCTGTAGAGGAACTAACGAAGCTAGTGGATAGCTTGCAGATTGACGCTGTTTTTACCAACCACGACTACGAACCCTATGCAATTGCACGGGACGCCAACGTGGTCGCCCGTATAGCACCAAGACCATTGCATAGTTTTAAAGATCAAGTAATTTTTGAAAAATCCGAAGTGCTTTCGCAAGCCGGAACGCCGTTCTCTGTCTTTACGCCCTACAAGAATGCCTGGCTAAAGAAGCTGTTGGGTGCGGGAGGCGATTTTTACTGCCGCTCCTACCCGATTGAGCCTTATGCCAATCACTTCGCCGAACTGCCGGCGCTGAAGATGCCCACGCTTGCGGAGATAGGCTTTCCCGCATGCGCAGACCTTGATGTGAAAATTCCCAGTGGGATGGCGGCGGGAGCACGCCTGCTGGAAGACTTTCTGCCGCGCTTGTCACGCTACGATCAAACGCGCAATTTTCCGGCCGTTAAAGGGCCTTCTTATTTGTCCGTGCATCTGCGCTTTGGCACTGTATCGGTTCGGCATTTGGTGCGCACGGCGTTTGATCAACTACGCGGTTTGTCTACCGCAGTGCCGACGACGGGCATTGATGTTTGGCTGTCAGAATTAATCTGGCGCGATTTTTATTTCATGATTTTGCATCATCATCCCCATGTTGTTGGTGCCGCGTTCAAACCCGCTTATGACGCGATTGTGTGGGAACAAGGCCCAGAAGCAGATGCCTTATTTCAAGCATGGTGTGAAGGTAAGACCGGCTATCCGTTGGTTGATGCCGCAATGTGCCAACTGAACCAAACGGGCTATATGCACAATCGCTTGCGCATGGTAACAGCCTGCTTTTTGGTGAAGGACCTGGGTATAGATTGGCGTTGGGGAGAAGCTTATTTTGCAGTGAAATTGAATGATTTTGATCTCGCGGCAAATAATGGTGGCTGGCAGTGGGCAGCGTCAACGGGTTGTGACGCGCAGCCTTACTTCCGAATTTTTAACCCGATCACACAGTCTGAGAAATTTGATGCTGATGGAAAATTCATTAAGAAATATCTGCCGCAGTTAGCCAAGCTCAACAAGAAAGAAATTCATGCGCCTTGGCTTTGCCCGCCTTTGAGCCTTGCGGCGGCTGAGATTCGTTTAGGACAAGATTATCCCTTGCCCATTGTTGATCATGCCAGTGCGCGTGAACGTACTTTGCGGCGCTTTTCGGTGGTAAAAGCGCCGAACGAGGAATAAAAAAAGCGCGCCATACGACGCGCTTTTTCCAATTTTTTATCAACGAAAAGCGACTTTTCGGTTGCGGCAGCTCTTGGCCTAGTGAACCTCTGACAACTTGCCAACAAAGCCTTCAATCGCTGCGAGCAAATCGTCTTCTCGGTAAGGCTTACCGAAATACTCATTCACGCCAAGTTCCGCCGCGTAATTGCGGTGTTTATCAGCAGTGCGCGAGGTAATCATGATGATAGGGATATGACTAGTACGTTCGTCACCGCGCACGTTGCGCGTCAAATCGAATCCATCCATGCGCGGCATTTCAATATCAACCAACATCACGTCTGGTGAAACGGACTGGAGCTGCTCTAGGGCGTCAATGCCATCTTTAGCCAGCACCACTTGGTAACCTTCGCGTACCAACAAACGTTGCGTGACACGACGAACCGTCAGAGAGTCATCCACCACCATTACGATGTGTTGTGTACGTAAACCTTGAACAGGTGCGGCATTTGCGCCGCCTGCCGCACCCACGGCTGTTTCGGCCACTGCGCCAATTTCACCGGCAACATCCGACACCAAAGGATGCGGATTGCGCGCCAGTTCATGTTCCATACGCTGTGCAAGCGGAACTGGATTCAGGATCAACACAATATCACCAGAACCCAACACGGTTGCGCCTGCAATACCAATCATGCGGGCTAATTGCGGGCCAATATTTTTCACAACCACCTCGCGGTTGCCCAAGATATCGTCAACGTGAATCGCCACACGCTCACTACCGCTCTTCATGATTAACACAGGCGAGTACTGTTGCGTAGTCGGTGTCACATTCGGCTCACCCAGCATCGTTGAGAGGTAATACATCGGTACGCGATTACCTTGCCACATGACGGCGCCATCATTGTAAGCGGCTGTCAAGGTTGCCACTTTCAGTTGCTGAACTTGCTCCACCAAGACGGAAGGCACCGCGAAAGTTTTGCCGCCCGCACTGATAATCACGACCTGCGTCACCGCCAATGTCAGCGGCAGATTAATCGTGAAATGCGCGCCCTGACCGGGGACTGAGTTGACTGAGACGCGCCCACCCAAGGAGGTCGCTTCTGAACGCACAACGTCCATGCCCACACCACGACCGGCGAGTTCTGTAACTTCGCTGGCGGTTGAGAAACCTGACTCGAAAATCATGTTCGTGATTTCGCTGTCAGGCATGCTTTCGTCTTGTCCGAGCAATCCTACTGACTTCGCTTTTTCACGAATTCTCGCCAAATTCAAACCTTGGCCATCATCAGTGAAATGAATCACAACCTCGTTACCTTCTTGGCGAATTTCAATTAACAATTCACCGACCTCGCCCTTACCACTGGCGCGCCTTTGTTCCTTACTTTCGATACCATGGACAATGGCATTACGCAGCAAATGTTCGAATGGACCAACCATTTTTTCCAAAACGCTACGATCCATCTCAACGCCCGTACCACGAATATCCAAGTTCACGCGCTTGTCCATCTCTTTGGATGTCTGACGTGTTACACGGTACAAACGTTCTGAAATACTCGCAAAAGGAATCATGCGAACGCGCATTAAGTCCTGCTGTAATTCACGAGTGAGACGCGCTTGGGTATGCAAATCGCCAGAAGCGCCATCGATAGTACGATTCAAGTTCTGCTGGACGCTGGCGACGTCGCTGACGCTTTCCGCCATCATCCGTGTCAGTTCTTGCAGGCGGGTGAAGCGATCAAACTCGAGAGGGTCAAATTCACGATCGGCGGAATGTGCCATACGAGAAGTGATTTGCGTTTCCGCTTGAATTTCGACTTCACGCAACTGATCACGCAGACGATTCACGTTTTCCGTCAATTCCGACAGCGAAGCACGTAAGGTGTCCACTTCGTTTTCCAGTTTCGAACGAGAGATGGAAACTTCACCCGCTTGATTCACGAGGCGATCAAGAATATCAGCACGAACCCGTA
>JAIETO010000299.1 GCA_019745005.1 Burkholderiaceae bacterium | reverse complement strand
GAAACCAAAATGCGTTTAGATTTGCGTGAATTGGATTTGCATCAAAATCTGCCGCATAGCTGGCGTGATGTATTAACCGAGGCGACTTATCGGGCAGACTCAACGCATTTATTATCGCTCGCACCGCACGAACAATTATGGCTAAGTCAAATCTGAGATTTGAACACGCAAATTAATAATTTTAGGAGCTTGAATCAATGACTGGCAAACCACGCCTTAGCTTTTGGCAAATTTTAAATATGAACATTGGATTCTTCGGTATCCAATTTAGCTTTGGTTTGCAGCAAAGCAGTATGAGTCCAATTTACTCCTATCTCGGTGCTGACGAGGCGAGTTTGCCTTACCTGTGGCTGGCGGGTCCGATGACTGGCTTGATTGTGCAACCTATCATTGGCGCGATGAGCGATCGAACTGTGACCAGATGGGGGCGTCGCAGCCCCTATTTTTTGATTGGGGCGATTTTTTGTAGCTTAGGGCTCTTTTTTATGCCGTATAGCTCGACTTTGTGGATGGCAGCAAGTTTGCTTTGGATTTTAGACGCAGCAAATAATGTCACGATGGAGCCTTATCGCGCCTTTGTGAGTGACAAGCTCGATAAAAATCAGCATTCGATCGGCTTTTTGACACAAAGCGCAATGACCGGTTTAGGGCAAACCTTGGCGTATTTGACGCCGTCGATTTTAGTTTTTCTGGGCATGAATAAAGACGCCGTTAACAGCAACCATATTCCTCACATCATTATTGCTGCCTTTATGATCGGTGCAGTTGTTTCCATTTCGTCGATTCTATGGACCTTAAAAACGACACCTGAAATACCACTTACTTCCGAGGAATTGAGTGCTATCAATGCGAAACCAAAAGGCGCGGGAGAAACCTTGATGGAAATTTGGCATGCGATGAAAGACATGCCCTCGACCATGAAGCAGCTCGCATTAGTAAAGTTTTTTCAGTGGTACGGCATGTTTTGCTACTGGCAGTACATTAATTTGTCGCTCGCTCGATCCATTTTTAATACGAGCGATCAAACCAGTTCAGCGTTTCATGATGCTGGCTTGCTGACGGGTCAGCTTGGTGCGTTCTACAATTTCGTCGCCTTTTTGGCCGCCTTCACAATGATGCCATTCGCACGTCGTTTCGGCCCAAAGTTAACCCACGCGGTATGTTTAAGCTGTGCGGGCGTGGGCATGTTGTTCATCCCAAGCATACAAAACCACGCTTTATTGTTTGTGCCCATGCTGGGTCTCGGAATGGCTTGGGCGAGTATTATGGGCAATCCTTACATCATGTTAGCGGGGAGCATTCCGCCTGAACGTACGGGTGTCTACATGGGGATATTCAATATGTTTATCGTCATCCCGATGATTATTCAAATATTCACTCTGCCGCTGTATTACCGTTCCTTGTTGGACGGCAATCCGGAAAACGTGATTCGTTTAGCGGGCGGCTTGCTGATTCTTGCTGGAATTTCTGTGCTATACGTGAAACTGAAACCAGCGCAGGGAGTCGGTGGAGGGCATTAACTTTCTACTGCACGGTCCAGTTTAAGGGCTTGCCTGCGGAATCCGTTACCGTTGTCATTTCCTTGAAAACGCGCGCTTGAATGGCGTCTGGCAAGCGAACAAAATCCACCGCGCCTACAAGATGATCTCCATTAATAAATGACCAAGTGAAGAACTTCAAAGTTGCAGAAGTTTTTTCCAGATTAACCGCACTTTTTTGAAGGATAACGAAAGTTCCCATCGCAATCGGCCAAGCCTTTGGTCCCGCTTTGTCAGTCAAAGTTTCCTCAAAGTTGCCGCTTTTTTTCCAATCGCTTGCATTGAGCGCAGCGGCAAATGATTCCGCACTTGGCATAATAAATTTGCCGTCTTTATTTTTAAGTTTCGCGAAATCTAATTTATCTTGCACCACGTAGTTGTAATCGACATAACTTATCGAGTAGGGGGTCTTCTTCACCTCAGCGACAATGCCGCTGCTTCCTTTAACTTGTTTTAACTCCTTGTGCCACTGGATAGTGAAATTATTGCCGTAAGTTTTTTGCCATTCAGCACTCAATTTAGAGAGATAGTTGGTGAAGTTGTAGGTGGTTCCTGATCCATCGGAACGTACGATGACTTCAATGTCTTTACCAGGCAAGGCTAAGCCTTGATTCAAGTTGGCGATGTCAGGATCGTTCCACCGCGTGATCTTGCGCTCAAAAATACGTGATAACACTTCCCCAGATAGTTTCAGATCGCCAGCCTTGAAACCAGGCAAATTGATTACGGGCACGACGCCAGAAATAGCCGAAGGAAACTGAATCAGGTTTTCCTTCTTCAGCTCTGTCGCACTTTGGGCGACGTCACTTGCGCCGAAATCTACTGTTTTTGCTTTAATTTGTTTGAGACCAGCTGACGAACCCACCGGCTGATAATCTAAAGTCATGTTGGTTTTTTCTTTGTACGCTTCTGCCCACTTTTTGTACAAGGGCGACGCGGCTGATGAACCTGCTCCCATAATGTCCGCAGCATGAGACGAGACGGGGAGAGTGACTATTGCTAAGAGAGCGACAATGATTCGAATCATGATGAGAATCCTTGACAGTAATTTTTGGGGGATACAAATTTCATAAAATTTTTAAACTTATCTAAAACGATTTGATGCAATGAAAGACTGCAGATTGAGGAATGGGGATTGGAAATCGGAAATGTAACAATTGCGTCACATCGGGAACGTAGTTTACTAGAAACAGGTAAAACATGTTTTCGTCAATATTTCCTTGTAGAAACATTGAATTTATTTATCAAAAATTGGCGATTTTCTGGGCTGCGCTGAATTAATAACAATTGATTTTGGTGATAAGCTTGTTTCAACTTGTAGAAATTAAATAAATTGTTTATATTATTTAGTTGTTGAATATCCGCTCACGATATATTTAGGAGTGCAAAATGGTAACGGCTCAGGCAAAAAAAGGTACGAATGGTAGTGCAGTTAAAAGCCCCATAGTGGCTAAAAAAGTGAGCAACGGCGTAGCGAAAACCGCCTTGCCAAAAGTAAGCCCATCCAAGGCTAAAACAGTTAAAGCCAGTGCTGAAAAAGCAGTCGCAGTACCGAAGGTGAGTGCTGCCGTGCCAGCTCAAAAAGCAAATGTAGTTGCTAAGCGCCCGGCAAAAAAAATACCCGTGAATTTGGCTTCTGACAAAGATAAAGTGAAAAAAGCAAAGCTAGTCAGGGACAGCTTCACAATGCCGGAAGCCGAATATGCGGTTTTAGGATCAGTCAAGAAGGCTTGCTTGGCGGGCGGCATAGAGGTAAAGAAAAGCCAGTTGCTTCGCATCGGTTTGCTGCTTCTCAGTCGCACTGAAATCGGCACATTAAAAAAATTGATCGCGGATCTAGCACCCTTAAAGGCGGGACGTCCAAAAAAAGATAAATAATTGATTCGATTTAATTAATTTTCATTATTTAAAGCAACTTCCTTGACAATTCACGTCGAGGTTGTTACTTTTTTATCCGTCATAAAATCGACATCAAATTGTCATCGTCTTGAAGTATTCCTCATTTATTCTTCCTTCGTCAAAAGGAAGAAGAGGAAAGTTAATGAGATTACTCACTATGCCGGCGGATGCCAACCCGAGTTTTTCAAAATTAAGTCTTAGCCTTGCCAGTACTGAAGAAGAAGTCAAGGAAGTTCAACGCCTGCGATATAAGGTATTTATCGAAGCGATGGGCTTGACCGCGCTCGCCAATGCAGAAGGGCTAGACCGCGATGAGTTTGACGAGCATTGTGATCACCTGATAGTGCGGGATACAAAAACCCTAAAAGTTGTGGGCACGTATCGCATCTTGGGCCCGAATGCGGCACGACATCTCGGCCGCTTTTACTCCGAAACCGAATTTGATCTTTCCAGACTGCACAATATTCGCGATAGCATCGCGGAAGCAGGTCGCGCGTGCATCCATCCCGATTATCGAAGTGGTGCCGTGATTATGATGCTGTGGGCGGGTCTCGCCGCATTCATGCGTCGTGAAAGATGCACCTACCTAATTGGCTGCGCCAGCATCAGCTTGACTGACGGTGGACACAATGCTGCGGCAATCTACCGCAACTTTAAGGAAGAAGATTTCGCGCCGCTCGAATATCGTGTGAAACCACACTTGGCCTTCCCATTTGAGGACATGGACCAAGGACACGTCGCACGTATTCCACCGCTGCTCAAAGGCTATATTCGCGCGGGTGGCTGGGTTTGTGGCGAACCCGCATGGGATCCTGATTTTCATTCGGCAGATTTGTTTTTAATGCTGCCCCTCGCCAATCTCGACAATCGTTACGCTAAGCATTACGGCATCGAGGAGTAAGCATCGTGAAACCTGGAGACCAGTTCCTTAACCAGAAACTGAGTCCGAAGTTGACCGCTCAGATGCTTAAGGCCAGCAAAAAAGATGTTGTCAAATTTCGGACAATTTGGATCTCAGATTTACATTTGGGGACGACTGGTTGTCAAGCCAAGCGCTTGCTTGAGTTTTTGCAATCGACAGAGTCTGAATCCTTGTACTTGGTGGGCGATATTATCGACGGTTGGCAATTGAAGCGCCGTTGGTATTGGGATCAAATCCATAATAACGTCGTTCAAACAGTGCTAAAGAAGGCCAAGAAAGGTACAAACGTGATTTTTGTGCCGGGCAACCATGATGAGTCGGTAAGACAATTTATCGATTTAGATTTTGGTGGAATCAAAGTTCGCGATGAAATGATCCACGTCACTGCCGATGGAAAGCGTATGTTGGTGCTTCACGGTGATCGCTTTGATGGCGTAATTGCGTGTGCAAAATGGCTTGCCTATGTTGGCGATAGCTTATACACGATGGTGCTCAAATTTAATCAATTGTTTAATAATTGGCGAGCACGTGCGGGTTTGCCTTATTGGTCCTTATCACAGTATTTGAAGCTCAAAGTGAAGAACGCGGTGAGCTACATCTCCTCTTTTGAGCATGCATTGGCAGATGAGGCGCGCAAGCGCGGACTTGATGGCGTGATCTGTGGCCACATCCATAAACCCGAAATTCGTGACATTGAAGGAATCACCTATTGCAATGATGGTGATTGGGTCGAGAGCTTGTCCGCGTTGGTTGAAGAAGCGAGTGGAGAATTGCGGTTAGTTTACTGGCACGATATTTTGTTGCGGGACCATGCTGCTACGCAAGACAAAGAGCTTGAGTCTACCAGCAGCCCTGCATGGTCGAAGACAGTAGCAGAGGTTTAAGTTTTCACCCTTTGGAATGGAGTGAAGCAGTCATTTGTCGTTTTACTTATAGGCTTATTTGACGACCAAATCGGGTGTCATTATCGCTTTAAGATAAGTGTGTAAGCCTTCTCCCTCTTTTGCCTTCTGCGTAATCCACCAAACATTGCCTTTTCGGATTGCGCATTCTTGCATCGCTGGGTGGAGTATTTTTGCCGCGATTAAACCTAGTGTGGGTTGGTGCCCGACGATCATCACGGGCTCTTTGCTTAGCGGCCAATTAATTGCCTGTAGCGCTGCCTCTAAGCTTGTTTCAGGACCTAATTCTTGTAAAACCTTAAATTTCCTATCGAGTGCGGCAATTGTTTCTCTCGTCCTTACGGTTGGACTCACAAGTATTCGACAGCTCTCGGGTAAGTTGCTGTCTAACCAATAGGCCATTTTCTGTGCTTGACGTTGCCCCTTCTGTGTGAGGCGGCGGTTTTCATCACTTAGTTCTGGTGTCTCCGGTTCCGCCTCAGCGTGCCGCCATAATATGAGATCCATGCTGCTTAGTCGCCTGATGATGAACCGAGTTGTTCCATGAGGAATTGTTGCGCGCTAAATGGCGTTTGTTTAGAGCGCAACTTTTTACGTTGATAGTCCCCGTCCGAATCCAGTGTCCAAGCATTCATATTGTCTTTTAAATAGGGTTCCAAACCTTCTGCCATAACGCGTTTCTTCAAGGATTTCTCTAGAACAGGGAAGGCAACTTCGATGCGCCGGAACAAATTTCTGCTCATCCAATCCGCACTCGCCAAATACACATCGTGCTCCAAGTCATTGCGGAAATAGTAGATACGACTGTGCTCTAAGTAACGGCCAATAATTGAGCGCACCTTGATGTTTTCGGAAAGCCCCGGTACGCCTGGTCGTAAAGCGCAGGCACCGCGTACGATGAGGTCAATCTTTACGCCGTCGGCAGATGCCGCGTACAGTGCGCGGATCACAGATTCATCGAGCAAAGCGTTCATCTTGGCTATGATGCGGCCAGGTCTGCCTGCTTTGGCAATTTTCGCTTCGTTGCGAATTGCGCGAATAATTTGCGGTTGTAGCGCAAACGGCGCGAGCCAGAGATACTCGAGTTTTTTGGGCTTGGTTAGCCCCGTTAAGTGGATAAACACTTCGTTGACTTCAGCGGCGAGCTGAGGGTGCGCGGTAAGCAACCCAAAGTCAGTGTAAAACTTGGTGGTCGATGGATGATAATTGCCTGTGCCCAAATGTGCGTAATGGCGCAACACGCCGCCTTCTTCTCGACGGATAACCAGCGCAAGTTTTGCATGCGTTTTTAGCCCAACCACGCCGTACACAACTTGTGCGCCTGCTCTTTGCAGGCGGTCAGCCCAATTGATGTTCGCCTCTTCATCAAAACGTGCCATTAATTCGACAATGACGGTTACTTCCTTGCCTTGGCGTGCTGCAGTAATGAGCGATTCCATCAAGTCGGAATTCATGCCCGTCCGATAAATCGTTTGCTTGATCGCAAGCACGTTTGGGTCTAGCGATGCGGTACGGATGAAGTCAATGACCGTCTGGAACGGCTGAAATGGATGGTGCAACAATACGTCTTGTTTATTCAGCAGCGTGAAGATGTCGGTATGAGCATATTTCGGGTTTACTTTTGCTGTAAATGGTGGAAAACGTAGATTCGGTTGTTTGATGTGTTCTACCAACTCGCCTAAGCGCACCATATTGACGGGGCCATCAACGCGATACAAGCGATCTGCGGGTAGGGAAAATTGCTCCAACAGGAATCGTGATAACTCATCAGAACAATTTTTTGCGACTTCTAGGCGAACCGCCGCACCAAATTGCCGAGTTTGCAGTTCACCCTGAAGTGCTTGCCGTAAATTTTTAACATCGTCTTCATCTACCCATAAATCGCTGTCGCGTGTGACGCGAAATTGGGAATAGGCCAATACTTCACGCCCGTTAAACAGGTCGCCAATATGCGCGTGGATGACTGACGAAAGTAGGCAAAACGACATAGACCCATCTTGAAGCTCATCAGGAATCTTGATAACGCGCGGTAAAACGCGTGGTGCTTTCACAATCGCGATCGCGTTGCCTCTGCCGAATACATCCTTGCCTGCCAAGGAGACAATGAAATTCAAGCTTTTATTCACCACCTGCGGAAACGGATGCGCTGGGTCAAGCCCAATCGGCGTTAGCAACGGGCGTACTTCTCGATCAAAGTAAGCCTTTACCCATGCGCGCTGCGCCTCGCTTCGGTCAGTATGGCGTAAAAGGTGTATGCGTTTTCGCGCGAGCTGCGGCAGGATTTCTTGATTGAGTACCTCGTATTGTCGCACCATCAGGGTATGGCATTCGACAGAGATTCTTTCCATCATTGCAAGAAAGCTTCTATGTTGCGTTAATTCGCCGTCAATGGTGTTTTGTGCCAAAAGACTTGCAACGCGGACTTCGAAGAATTCATCCAAGTTACTGCCAACGATACAAAGGTAGCGCAAACGCTCCAAAAGAGGGATCGAGCGATCTTCCGCTTGCGCCAAAACTCGTCGATTAAAGGCGATTTGGGACATTTCTCTATCAAGAAAAATGTTGGCGCGCGAAAGCACATTTTTTGCGGGCAGAGTCTTTTCTTCGGTGATTTGTTTAGATTCTCGAACAGCGGCGATTGGCGTTTGATCCGGCATTTCCACATTGGTTACAGCTGGAGCGTCGGCTTGCACCGAGGGTTCTGTGTTTTCAGTCGCAGCGCTCGCACTCGTCTTGGGTTGCGTATTTCTAGCCATGAGATCGAAACCTTAATAATTCGTTATCTCTGATTGTAATAATAGCTTATGACAGGTTTATGACATTTTTTTGCGCTAATATCCTTCATATCGCATGTTTGTCACATACGTCATAATCATGTCATATTCCGCAAGTACAGTTCCGCTCGTGTCAATTTGTGTTTTTTTTGTACATATATAACCCCGAGGTGACTATGCAATTCAATCGTTTTATTCAATCTTTAGTGGTCGCGGCCTCTGCTGCAGTCACTTTCTCAGCCGCTCATGCTGCAGATATCACTGGTGCTGGTGCTACCTTCCCTTATCCAATTTACGCAAAATGGGCTGAAGCCTACAAAGCGGCAACCGGCACGGGTCTTAATTACCAATCAATTGGCTCGGGCGGTGGAATTAAACAAATCAAAGCGAAAACGGTTGATTTCGGCGCATCCGACAAGCCATTGAAAGTGGAAGAGCTCGAGGAAGCCGGTCTGATGCAGTTCCCTGCCATCATCGGCGGCGTCGTTCCAGTTGTCAATATTGATGGTATTAAACCAGGCCAGTTGAAGATGACTGGTGAAGTGTTGGCAAACATTTACTTGGGTAAAATTACTAAGTGGAATGCTGCTGAGATTACTACGTTGAATCCTGGTGTTACTTTGCCTGCAGAAGATATCACCGTAGTTCACCGTTCAGATGGATCAGGTACGACTTTCTTATGGACTGATTATCTTTCAAAAGTAAGCCCAGACTTCAAAACCACCGTTGGTTCCGAAACTGCCGTCAAATGGCCAGTTGGCTTGGGCGGTAAGGGCAATGAAGGCGTAGCAGCAAACGTACAACGTATTAAGAATTCAATCGGTTATGTTGAGTACGCCTACGTCAAACGTAACAAAATGATTTATACGAAATTGAAAAATCTGGATGGTCAATTCGCGGAACCAGATGATGAAAACTTCAAAGCTGCTGCGGCAGGCGCTGATTGGGCAAAAGCACCAGGCATGGCGGTGATCTTGACTAACCAACCTGGCAAAATCACTTGGCCAATTTCGGGTGCCTCATACATCTTGATTTACAAGACACAGGCTGATGCCGAAAAAGGTAAAGAAGTGTTGAAGTTCTTTGATTGGGCTTTCAAAAATGGCGGTCAAATGGCAACAGAATTGGAATATGTTTTCTTGCCACCGTCAGTGACTAAGTTGATCCAAGATAATTGGAAAGCAAAAGTCAAAGACGCATCTGGTAAAGCAATTTGGTAATCGCTTAACTGCTTCAAGACGAGGTGCGTTATGCGCCTCGTTCGTTTAAATGCATAAAAATGCCAGCCGCCGAACGTTCTGATTGAATACTCGGCGGCTTGTTCACAGATGGATGCCTCCCCTATGCAAACGCCCCAAGCCCAAACAACAATGTCGCCACCTGAGTCAAGCGCAATGGTCGGAAATCAGGCGCCAACTTCAATGCCACGCGATGCAATGAATCAGCAGCATTCAGAAGCTGATTTAGCGAGTGTGATGCGACGTCAGCAATGGCAAGATTTTTTATTCCATAAAGTCACCTTAGCTTTTGCACTTTTTGTTTTACTCGTGTTGGCAGGCATTATTGTCGAGTTGTTTATTAACTCGGTTCCAGCCATGAAGGAATTCGGTTTTAGATTCATTACGAACATCGAATGGGACCCGGTTGAAGATCGATACGGCGGCATGATAGCCATCGTCGGCACCTTGTTGACATCGATCATTGCGCTAATGATTGCTTTTCCGATTAGTTTTGGTATCGCACTTTTTTTGACGGAAATTTGTCCAATTTGGCTCAAACGTCCGCTGGGTACGGCAATCGAGTTATTGGCCGGTGTTCCAAGTATTATTTATGGGATGTGGGGATTGTTTGTTTTTGCTCCCTTGTTTTCTGAATACGGGCAACCATTTTTGCGCAGCACCCTAGGGCATTTGCCCGTGATTGGTAATTTGTTTTCAGGCCCGATGATTGGCTTGGGCATCCTTTCTGCTGGAATTATTCTGGCCATCATGATTATCCCTTTTATCGCCTCGGTGATGCGCGACGTATTTGAAGTTGTGCCCCCAATATTGAAAGAATCTGCGTATGGCTTAGGTTGTACTAGATGGGAAGTAGTGCGCAAGATCGTTTTGCCTTACACGAAAATAGGCGTTGTCGGTGGCGTTATGTTGGGACTCGGGCGTGCGTTGGGCGAAACCATGGCAATTACCTTCATGATTGGTAACGCGCATAAGTTGTCTTGGTCGCTTTTCTCGCCCGGTAATAGTATCGCGTCAACCCTAGCTAATGAATTTGCTGAAGCCACCTCTGTACTGCATGTTTCCTCGCTGTTTTTACTCGGTCTGATTTTGTTTGGCATCACGTTCATTGTTTTGTCCGGTGCAAAGTTAATGCTGCTTGGTCTGACTAGAAAAGAAGGGACGAAATAATGGAAAATAAAGCTGTCGTCGGGTCTAATCCGATCTATAGAAAGCGACTTTTAAAGCACCGCATCGGTATAACGCTATCGTCAATCGCAATGGCGTTTGGTATCTTCGTGCTTTTGTGGATATTAGGAACACTGCTTTATAAAGGCTTTGGTGCGCTGAGTGTGGGCATGTTCACGCTTTCCACACCTGCTCCGGGTAGCGAGGGCGGCGGTCTCTTGAATGCGATTGTTGGTAGTTTTTTTATGGTCGCAATTGCGACTCTGGTCAGCACGCCAATTGGCATTCTTGCGGGAATTTATCTTGCTGAATATGGCGACAGAAGCTGGTTCGGTTTTGTGACGCGTTTCGTCACCGACATCATGTTATCTGCACCATCGATCGTGATCGGCTTGTTTGTCTACGCGATCTATGTTTTTTACGTGAAGCATTTTTCTGGCTGGGCTGGCAGTATTGCGATCTCTTTGATTGCCGTGCCAGTAATCGTGCGCACCACCGATAACATGCTGGGCTTGGTGCCGACAAGCTTGCGCGAAGCTGCTTTTGCACTGGGCGCACCGCGTTGGAAAGTCGCCCTGTTAATTCGTCTACGCGCGGTCAAGGCAGGCGTTATCACAGGCGTACTCTTGGCTGTGGCTCGTATTTCTGGAGAAACAGCGCCGCTCTTGTTCACTGCATTAAATAATCAATTCCTGAGCACTGATATGAACGCGCCAATGGCGAACTTGCCGGTTGTGATCTACCAATTTGCGCTGAGCCCTTACGATAATTGGCGTGAACTCGCATGGGGTGGCGCTTTACTGATCACCTTCAGCGTTCTTGCGCTCAATATTATCTCGCGCGTCTTATCGACTCAAAAAGTACAAAGTTAAATTTTCTTGGGAAACAACTATGTCAACAACTGCTATGACAACTGAAAAGATGGCCATTGAAATTTCTGGACTCAACTTTTTCTACGGTGCGACCCGTAGTTTAAAAGACGTCAACATGGGCATCCGCGATAAGAAAGTAACGGCCTTTATTGGTCCGTCAGGATGTGGAAAATCAACTTTGCTGCGTACTTTAAATCGCATGTATGACTTGTACCCTGGTCAGCGTGCGGAAGGCAAAATTATCTACAACGGCAAAAATATACTTGATGCGGGCCAAGATATTAATTTGCTGCGCGCCAAGGTCGGCATGGTTTTTCAGAAGCCAACACCGTTTCCAATGTCTGTCTATGACAACATCGCTTTTGGTGTACGTCTGTATGAAAATTTACCAAAAGGTGAAATGGACGAACGCGTCGAATGGGCATTGAAGAAGGCTGCGTTATGGACAGAAGTGAAAGACAAGCTCAACAAGAGTGGTTTAAGTTTGTCGGGCGGTCAGCAGCAACGACTATGTATCGCTAGGGGCGTTTCGGTGCGCCCTGATGTGTTGTTGTTAGATGAGCCAACTTCAGCGCTTGACCCGATTTCGACGGTAAAAATTGAAGAGCTGATTAATGAATTGAAGCAAGATTACACCATCGCGATTGTTACTCATAACATGCAACAAGCAGCACGATGCTCTGATTACACGGCGTATATGTATTTGGGTGAGTTGGTGGAATTTGGTGAAACCGACGCGATCTTTATGAACCCCGTAAAGAAAGAAACGCAAGATTACATCACAGGTCGTTTTGGTTAATTAAACGTACTTCCCGATTAAATTTTTTTGAATTCAGGAGCTTCAGATGGGCGGCGAACATTCTTCAAAACAGTATGACCAAGACTTAGAAACAATACGTTCAAAAGTATTGTTAATGGGCGGCTTAGTTGAAAGCCACTTCCACGACGCGATGGCATGTTTTCGCACAGGTAACGTAGAGCAGGCACACGCTGTGATCAAAGCAGACCTCGAAGTCAATCGCCTCGAAGTTGCGCTTGATGATATGTGCAGCCACATTATTTTGAAGCGTCAACCAGCGGCAAATGATTTGCGTACAGTCATGGCGACTGGAAAAGTTATTACCGACCTAGAACGTATCGGTGACGAATCAACCAAAATTGCCCGTATCGCGGCGGAAGCCCATGCAAAGAATAAAAGTTCGACGATTTTTAGCGGCTATGAAACGGTGCGTGTTTTAGCTAACAGTGTTGGCGAAATGCTGCATCAAGCACTAGATATTTTCGCTCGTTCCGACGACGCTAAAGCAGTGAAGCTGATCGCGCAAGATGCCATCATTGATAGCGATTTTCGCTCGATTATGCGCAATCTCATTACCTACATGATGGAAGATCCTGCGACTATTTCACAGTCCTTGGATGCCTTGTGGGTGGCGAAAGCGATTGAGCGTATTGGCGATCATGCAAAGAACATAGCCGAGCATACGATTTATATCGTTGAAGGGAAAGATATTCGGCATTCCGATTACGTTGCAACCCGCAACGAACAATTGCAAGATAAAGAATAATGGCCGCAGATAAAACGACGATACTGATTGTCGAGGATGAGCCAGCAATCGTTGAACTAGTGACATTTACCTTGCGTGCCGCTGGATGGAATACCTTCGCGGTGCACAACACTGCGGAGGCGTGGGAATTTTTGCAGCGTCGGACGCCGCAACTTATCTTGCTCGACTGGATGTTGCCTGATCAAAGTGGTTTGCGCCTTTTGTCCAAGATACGCAATGACAGGCATTTCAATGAGATGCCCATTATTATGTTGACGGCAAAAAGCATGGAAGAAGATAAGATTGCTGGCCTAGACCATGGAGCGGACGATTACGTGACAAAACCGTTCTCGCCGCGCGAACTCACGGCACGTATTAAGGCGATGTTGCGCCGTAAAAGCCCAGAACATGCGCAAGGCACATTGACCGCTGGTGCCGTCGAATTGGACCCGGTGAGCTGTACCGTCAAAATTGATCAAAGCAAGGTTGAAATCGGCCATGCTGAGTACAAGTTATTGAAGTTTTTTATGGCGCATCCCGAGCGGGTTTTTTCGCGTAGCCAATTGCTCGATAAAGTCTGGGGTGATCATGTGGTGATTGAAGAACGCACGGTGGATGTGCATGTGCTACGTCTCCGTAAAGTCTTGAAAGAAGCCGAGTCTCTGATTAAGACTGTACGCAGTGTCGGTTATATGCTGTCTGAGAAGTGAACTATTTCGATTGAACCCTGATTTTCCATTAGGATTTATGCTGCTTAAGTTCCGGAGAGCCGACGACAACGCGGCAATTCTCGTAAAATTTTTCCGTATTCAATGGTGTTCTAATCGCGCTGGGCGTCCTTTATTGATGCTAGGCTCGATCTAGCAAGTCAAATTAAAAGAGCCAATGCGCCCCCAAATTGTTTTTTGGATCTCCGCAATCGTGCGGATGTTTGTAGTCCTCATACTCGGTGGAATCACCTGGAGTTTTTGGGGAGTCGTGCCCGGATTGGCAGTTAGTTTAGTCGGCATGATTATTCTGATTTGCGTTCAATTACATTACCTCATGAGTCTCGCTGATTGGCTCGATCATCCGAGTAGCACGCGCTTGCCGGATGGGTGGGGCGCATGGACCGAAATCTTCTCTCGGCTGTATAAGCTGCGTCGTGGCGACGAAAAAAATCAAGCAGAATTAGCCGAATGGCTGGCCCGATTTCGGCAGGCAATGACGCTATTGCCCGATGGCGTCGTGATCATGGACGATGTATTGTTTCTAGAGTGGTGTAATCCTGTTGCGGAAAAACATTTGGGGTTGAGTTTGCGGCAAGACAAAGGCATGCGTGTCACTAACCTAGTTCGCAGCCCCGAGTTTATGGACTATATTATTTTAGGCCGCTACGAAACACCGCTGACACTTTCGTTTCGTGAGCGCAAACTCATCGTGCACATTATTCCATTCGAAAATCGTCGGCAAATTTTGGTGACGCACGACATTACCGAATCTGAACGAATTGATATGATGCGTCGCGACTTCATTGCTAACGCCTCGCATGAACTTCGTACACCGCTGACCGTCATTAACGGTTTTTTAGAAATCGCTTCGCTACAGCCCGATCTTGATGTCACCATCCGCGCAACGCATTTGAAATTGATGACGGAGCAGGGCGAACGCATGCAGCGCCTAGTTGAGGATATGCTAACGCTGACTCGCCTAGAGTCGATGGATTATCCGGTGCGCAACGAGCACGTGAATATGCGCGCGATGTTGGAGCAAATTGTTCAAGAAGCGGAAGCGCTGTCTGCGGGGCGCCACCACATCGCGTTGGAATTCGACGGCCCCGATGTGCATGGTAGTGTCGATGAAATACGTAGTGCTTTAATCAATCTTGTCACCAATGCGATTCGCTACACGCCTGAAAATGGGCAGATTCGCCTGCTGTGGAAAAATATGGCGCAAGGGCCGCGTTTTATTGTGCAAGATAGCGGCATTGGTATCAGTGCCGAACACATTTCCCGCTTAACCGAGCGCTTTTACCGTGTTGATAAAAGCCGCTCGCGTGAAACGCAAGGCACTGGCCTTGGCTTGGCGATTGTTAAACACGTGCTTTTACGTCATGACGCGAGTTTGGTCATTGAATCGACCCCCGGCGTTGGTAGCAAGTTTTCCGTACAATTTCCCCTTAGTTCCGTGCGTTATCCCGATGCACATTTACCGCTTGAGACGTCTGTCAATTAGGACTGACGAGTAAAGTTTCTTGTCGCTCTAGGCTTGAACTTCGATTGACATCACGATCACCACAATCGCATTTTTTAGCTGCGCCATTTTGAGGTAACATTAATTTACATTGCCAATGCGATGAGGATCCTCAAATCCGGTAGACTAATTCCTCCTGATCAATAGAATTGGTGTCACTGTGCTGTAGTTTATTGCGCACTTTTTCACAGTTTTTCGTGCGCGTCTCATCAGTCGCTTCAAATTTTTACCAGCAATTTCGTCCACTTTGGTGGGCACATGAGGACGCTGTACATGGAAATGAATGTTTTGGTGATTGACGATGCGCAGATCAACCTGACTCTGCTCTGTCGTCTGCTTGAAAAAGTCGACCAATGCCATTCCACCTCATTCTTAGTGCCCCAAGAAGCGTTAGCTTGGTGCCGAGAAAATCGACCAGACCTCGTGATTGTGGATTACATGATGCCCGGCATGGATGGCGTGGAGTTTATTTTTGACTTCCGCGCGATCGACGGCTGTCACGATATTCCTATCCTCATGATCACGGCAAACGACGAAGTGTCCTTACGCTACCGTGCCTTGGACGCCGGTGCGAATGACTTTCTGATTAAGCCCGTAGACAAAATAGAATTTTTAGCCCGAACAAGAAATATGCTCGCACTGCGCAAAAATCAACGTTTTTTGCAAGACAGGGCGGCATGGTTAGACGAAGAAATAAGAAAAGCGACCAGTGAAATTCGCGCCCGTGAGCAAGAGACCGTGCTGCGCCTTTGCAAAGCGGCAGACTCGCGAGACCCAGAAACGGGTGCACACATCGTGCGCATGGCAAATTATTCAAAGATTATTGCGCAGCGTTTGGGTTTGCCTGAGGAGCAACAACTCTTGGTTCTTGAAGCGGCGCCCATGCACGATATTGGGAAGGTCGGTATTCCTGATCACATCCTCTTAAAGCCAGGAAAATTGAGTGTTGAAGAGTTTGCCATCATGAAACAACACGCCCAGTTTGGTTATGACATCTTGGCAGGTAGTGCCTCTGAAATGTTGCAAACAGGTGCGGAAATTGCGCTCGCGCATCACGAGAAATTTGACGGCAGCGGTTATCCAAACGGTCTGGTGGGCGAAACTATTCCCCTGTTTGCACGCATCGTTGCCGTGGCCGATGTGTTTGATGCCTTAACCTCAGAACGTCCATACAAAGCGGCGTGGGAGCTTGATCGCGCCTTGGCTTATTTGCAAGAAGGTGCAGGTAGCCACTTCGACCCCGCTTGTGTTGCCGCGTTCATGGCCGAATTGCCGCAAGTCTTAGCGGTCAAGGAGCGCTACAAAGATGAGTCGCAGTCGTCAAGCTAAGCAAGCACGGATTAAGTTTGTTTGAAAGAGCGTGATTGTTAAATTTAATCGTCAGCAAGTGATTCTTTTTTGTTTTATCTATAAAGGAAAATCTCATGAAAATTGCCCAAGTTACGCTGAAAAATCTCACCACAGACCTAGCCCAGCTCCCCCAATTGAATGAGATTAAGCCGCATTTGATCTTGGTTTTTGGGTATACGGCGCATTTTGCTGATGCCCAGTTACAAGCAAGTTTGGCAACGCATTTCCCCGACGTGCAGCGAGTAGGTTGTACGACTGCTGGAGAAATCTCACCAGCAGGTGTGGTCAATCAATCCACGGTGGTCACGGCCTTGCATTTTGACGCCGTCACCTTTAGCGTTGCCGCTGCCGAATTGACGAGTATGGAGAAGTCCTTCGATGCCGGGGCAAATTTGGCGCGCCAGCTTCTCGCGCCTGACTTAAAAGCAGTTTTACTATTGGGGCAAGGCGTCAACATTAATGGCAGCGACATGATCGCAGGCATGGTCAGTGAACTTGGCGATCGCATGCCAATTACTGGCGGCTTGGCAGGTGATGATGGCGCATTTACCAAAACCTACACCTTATCTAACGCAGGCATCTCGACCTCGCAAGTGGTGGCGGTGGGTTTCAAAGGCGAGCGCTTGATGTTCTCCCACGGCAGCTTTGGTGGCTGGAAACCCTTCGGGCCAACCCGCAAAGTCACGCGCTGTGTGGGCAATATTTTGTACGAACTCGATGGCGAACCCGCGCTTGCTGTGTACAAACGTTACCTCGGTGAGTACGCAAAAGATCTGCCCGGTGCTGGCCTACTTTTCCCATTTGAAATGCTGAGTGACGCACGTGAATCCTTGGGACAAATTCGTACCATCTTGGGTATCGATGAGGCGGAAGGCAGTTTGATTTTGGCGGGTGTGATTAATCCCGAAGGCTATTTACGTCTCATGCACGCGCATACCAACGACCTGGTTGATGGCGCAGAAGTGGCCGCCAAAGCCAGTATGGAAGGCATGACGGAAATTGCTGGGCAGGGGCTGGGATTATTAGTGAGCTGCGTTGGTCGCAAACTGGTCATGGGCGGGCGGGTGGATGAGGAAGTCGAAGCAGTGCAAGAAATCTTAGGCGAGCAAACGGTGCTGTGCGGTTTTTATTCGAATGGTGAAATTTGCCCTGGTTATCAGCTCGATGCCTGCAGTTTGCATAATCAAACCATGACCATTACTTACCTCGCCGAGAAGCAATAATGCCGCACAAGCTGTCCCTGCGCCAATACAAGCGTTTATTGGGCATCTCCAATGAGGAGCAGCTTGCGCTGGTATTAAACGGATTCGAAGCCTTAGCAAGTTCGGACAACGTTAGCGAAGACTTACGCCCCGCCCTCAAAGGCATGCGGCAGTTTTTTTCGCAAGTGGACGAGGCCTACCATCAAGCCGACCGTGATCTTGCGTTGGGCAAGCTCAGCATGGAGCTAAGCTCTGATGAATTGCATGAAGCCAACCAAACCCTGCGCGCTGAAGCAGAGAAGCGGCAGCATGTTTTAAACACCTTGCGGCACACCACTAACGAAGTTTTATCGCAGTTAGGGAAACGGTTGGCGGACGAAGACAGTTTGGAAGAGTTAAGTCATTTGCTGGCAGGCCTCGTCAGTGAGTTATTGACCACCCGTAGTAGCCTAGAACACGCCTTGGCAGATGTCAGAAATCAGCAGTTCGCCTTAGACCAACATGCCATTGTCAGCATTACCGACGCTAGCGGTGTGCTGATTTATGCGAACGATAAATTTTGTGAGATCAGCCATTATTCGCGTGAGCAATTGCTGGGTCAAAATCATCGCATTGTTAACTCAGGATTACACAGCGACGAGTTTTTTCGCAATATGTGGGAAACCATCACGTCGGGCCAAGTGTGGCACGGCGAAATTCGTAATCAGGCGCGCGACCGCAGCTATTACTGGACCAATGCAACCATCGTGCCGTTTCTCGATGCGCAGAATAAACCCTATCAATACATTTCTATCCGCACTGACATTACGCATCAGCGGCAGTTAAAAGAAGAAATTGAATCAAGTAAAACACTGCTGCAAAACGTAATGAACACCTTGGGCGAAGGTGTGTACACCTTGGATGCGGCGGGGCGCTGTACTTTCCTTAACCCCGAAGCTGAAAAAATTCTAGGTTGGACCCTAGCCGAAGTGCGCGGAAAAGTGCTGCACGACGTGGTGCATAGCGTCAAACGAGATGGCATGCATGTGCATGTTGAAGCCTGCGAAATTAGCCAGCGTATGCAGGCGGGGCAAGTGTATCGCTCTGAAGACGAAACGTTCAGACACAAGTCGGGCGCGTATTTTCCGATTTCCATCGTGGCGTCGCCAATTTTTGAAAACGGCATTATTGTCGGCTCCGTCGCCGCATTTCAAGATGTCACGGCGCGCCATGCAGCAGAAGCTGCCTTGCGTCAGAGCGAAACCAAACAACGCATGATGTTAGACAACGCTGCTGACGCCGTATTTGTGGCAGACAGCAGCGAGCGCTGGGTTTATGTCAATGATCTGGCCGCCACCATGCTGGGCTATGCGCGTGAAGAACTGGTGGGCATGTCAATTTACGATGCGCTGCCCGAGCAACATCGTGAATCTGCACGAAAAAATGCGATGAAAAGCTTATTGCGCGAAAAACTAGTGCGGCAAGAGATTGTTTTGCGGCGCAAAGATGGGCAACGTCTGCCGGTGGAAATGAACGCTGCGCTACTGCCAGACGGAAGTATTTACGGCTCCTGCCGCGACATTACCGATAGAAAAGTTTTCGAGGCGGCGTTAATACGCGCCAAAGAAGGTGCCGAGGCAGCCAGTAAAGCGAAGAGCGAATTTTTAGCCACCATGAGCCACGAAATTCGCACGCCCATGAACGGCATTATCGGCATGACAGAACTGGCTTTAGATACCGAACTCGCGCCAGATCAGCGTGAGTACTTGGAGTTGGTAAAGATTTCTTCCCATTCATTGTTAGACATCATCAATGATATTTTAGATTTTTCTAAAATCGAGTCCGGCAAATTGGTGTTGGAAAAAATTGAATTTCCGCTGCGCGAGTTAATTGCCACCACCTTAAAAACCCTCGCCCTACGCGCGGCAGAAAAGGGCTTGGAATTGGTGTATCAAATCGACGCAGCCATACCCAATGTGCTGCTCGGTGACCCTGGGCGGGTGCGCCAAGTGTTGACCAACCTATTAGGAAATGCGATTAAGTTTAGTGAACAAGGTGTGATCGCCTTGAGCGTGCAGCTTGCCTCTGCGCAAACGCAAAGGCCAACGCAAGCACCTGATCATCAAGTCGGCTTGGTCTTTTCTGTCAGCGATAATGGGATTGGCATTCCAGTAGAAAAACAGCGCGCCATCTTCGATCCGTTTAGCCAAGCCGACGCCTCGACTACACGCAAATATGGTGGCACTGGCTTGGGCTTATCGATTTCCTCCCGCTTAGTGGAAGGCATGCACGGCCAACTGCAAGTGCAAAGTGAAGTGGGGAAAGGCAGTACCTTTTACTTCACGGGCTGGTTCGGTATCGCGCAAAAGCAAAGTTTAGCGACCTCTAAGTTTGATCTACGCGGCTTACGTGTCTTGGTGGTGGACGACAATCCAATTAACCGACACTTTTTCGTTGACACGCTGCATCACTGGAAAATGCATTCCAGCACGGCAGAATCCGCGGCGCAAGCATTGCTACTGTGTGAGCAAGCCAAAGCCGATGGCCGTGCTTTTGATTTGGTCTTGCTCGACGCCTGTATGCCCCATGTCGATGGTTTCACGTTAGCGCAGCAACTGATGGTGCAAGGGGTGATGCGCGGAGCGCAGATTTTAATGTTGTCATCGGCTGACGGTGTAGACGATGCACAGCGTTGCAAAGACATTGGCCTTGCTGGTTATGTAAAAAAACCAGTTTCCCAACAAGAACTCCAGCTTGCAATGGAAAGCGCGCTGTCAGGGAATAGCCAAGCGGCGTTGCATTACACTGATCTCGAAGCGAATTACCCCACGCAAGAAAAGAGCAAGCTAACGATACTGGTGGCTGAAGATAATGTAATCAACCAAAAGTTGGCACTCTCACTGCTTAAGAAATGGCAGCACAGCGCAGATATCGCAGAAAATGGCTTGCTCGCCGTGAGCATGTTTCAGGCGAAAAAATATGATCTGATTCTGATGGATATGCAAATGCCAGAGATGGGCGGCATCGAAGCCACAGAGAAAATTCGCGAGCTAGAAAACGGCTTGGAGCACATTCCCATCATTGCCATGACGGCAAACGCCATGCCCGGTGATCGCGAACGTTGTCTGGCGGCTGGCATGGATCACTACTTATCCAAGCCATTGAAACCAGAACTCTTGAAGGAGCTGCTAGAGCACTATTTCTTACAAAACTCGCCCATTGCAGCGCAGGCTTCGCAGGAACAAAAAGACACGACTTCACCAAACCGCCGCGTCTCCGACACTAGCCGCTCTGCATTTGATTACGACGCTGCCCTTGCCCAAGGTGATGCGGAAATTTTACAAATTATTTCTACTTTGTTTTTGGAAGGCTACCAAAAGCAATTGCAAGAATTGGCAGATTCAATTGACCAACTTGACTTCGACACCATGTATCGCAGTGCCCACACTTTGAAGGGGCTAGTTGGTAACTTTAACGCCACGCCCGTCGAGGAATTGTCACGCGCCATTGAGGTCAAAGGCAAACAAAAAGACAGCTCGCGCGTTACGCTGATTTTTGAAGAGCTGAATAAACAAATCGAACCAATGATCGCCGCGCTGCAGCGTTATGTGGCCGCTATGCCGCCGGATAGTGAGATGTAAAAGCGCGTCGTTTAAATCGAAGCTTCATTGAAGTCGCACCGCAAAGGCGCAGAGGTCGTGGAGGAAAGTCTTTATTTTCTGTGGTTCGCGCGCCTGTGCGTCAAGACTCTTCATTTTGCTTTTCCCTCAATACATCTCGCGGTTTTGCAGTAACGAGTCGGTCACCGATGACTGTTAATATTGATCAGCATGTGGGTCAGGCATGAGGAGAAGAAAACATATACGTGTGACAGTATTATTTTGCATCGCTTGTATGTAATGCGAATATGGCCTATAAAAATCTTAAAAGATGGCAGTATATGTAATTCAACGCTATGCCTAGGTTTAGTGTTGACGCAATTCATTGGTAACGAAAAAGATCAAAGCCTTTCAACACAGAGTTAACTCAACGCTTTACGAAAGTCCCACGGAGAAAAGTAAAAGGCCGTTGTTCTTGGTCTTTGTTTTTGTTTTTCCTCTGTGCCTCTGTGCCTCTGTGCCTCTGTGTTGAGAGGTTTAAAAATCCTAAATTGAATT
>JAIETO010000087.1 GCA_019745005.1 Burkholderiaceae bacterium | reverse complement strand
CAACAACGCGAACTCGCCGCCAGCCAGCAACGCATGGAAGTCGCCACAAAAAGTGGTGGCATCGGCATTTGGGAAATGGATATCACCAAAGGTGAACTCACGTGGGACGCGCGCTTGCATGAACTCTACGGCCTGAGTGACGCACCCGTCATACCGGGTGAGAGCGGCTACGCACTTTGGCAGCGGCACGTGCACCCTGAAGACTGGCCGCGCTTAGAAAAAGCCTTGCGCGAGACCTGCATGCTGGGCAAAGAATACGATGAGGAATACCGGATTGTTTGGCACGACGGCAGCGTGCATTTTATGCGCGCCACGGCCAGCGTCACGCGCAATATCAAGGGCGCGCCGATCAAAATGATCGGTGCAAATTGGGATGTTTCGCCGCTGCGTCAGGCCACTGCCGAGCTAGAAAAACAACACGATTTATTGTCTGTCACCTTAGCTTCGATTGCCGACGCGGTCATCACCACGGATGAAAACGGCAAGGTCGTTTGGCTCAACCCAGTGGCCGAAAAAATGACAGGCTGGGCCAACGCTGACGCGGCAGGTCTGTGCTTAATGCAGGTGCTTCATATTGTCCACGAAGAGAGCCGCGAAAGCCTCGCCAACCCAGTTGCACTTTGCCTGCAAACCCAACAAGCAATTACGCCATCCCAACACACCGTGTTGATCGCGCGTGACGGTCGTGAATACGGTATTCAAGAATCCGCCTCCCCAATTCGCAGTCGGCAAGGGGTGATACTTGGCGTGGTTCTGGTGTTTCATGATGTCACTGAAGCGCGTCGCTTATCTTCCGAAATGCACTACCGCGCAACGCACGACAGCCTCACAGGCTTACTCAATCGCGGCGAGTTTGAATTGCGCTTAAAGAAATTGCTGCACACAGCGCATGAAAAAAACAGCGAACATGCGCTCCTGTGTTTGGATTTAGATCAATTTAAATTGGTCAATGACGTTTGCGGGCATGCCGTGGGCGATCAACTCTTGCAACAAGTCGCCAAACTGCTGAGTGATTCTGTGCGTAGCCGCGACCTCGTCGCCCGTTTGGGCGGCGACGAATTCGCCATCATTTTAGAGCGCTGCAGCGGTGAGCAAGCGCAGCGCGTTGGGCAATTAATATGCGACCGCATGGAAGAGTTTCGCTTCACGCATGATGGCCGTCGTTTCCGCATTGGTGCCAGCATCGGCGCGGTGCCCGTCGATGCGCGCTGGAACAACACCGAAGCCATCATGAAAGCAGCAGATGCCTCTTGTTATGCGGCCAAAGAAGCAGGGCGCAACAGCGTGCATGCTTGGTATGACACCGACCAAGCCATGAAGGCTAGAACAGGCGAAATGCAATGGACCACACGCATAGAGCAAGCGCTCGATGAAGACGGCTTCGTGCTGTTCGCACAGCGTATTTCCCAAATCGGCGTGGCGCCCGATTTGATCCACGCCGAAGTGCTGATTCGTATGCGCGAGACGGATGGAAGCCTGATCGCACCGGGCGCCTTTTTACCAGCAGCAGAACGCTTTCACCTCGCGTCGCGCATTGATCGTTGGGTCGTCAGGCACGCTTTAACATGGATGACGAATTTAGAAAACCTCACGCAGTTAGGCAATTTAAGCGTGAACTTATCCGGCCAATCCATCGGTGACCGCGCCTTCCATCGCTGGGTGTTTGAACTACTCAGCACGACCTCACCGGCGATTTGCCAACGCCTGTGTTTTGAGATTACCGAAACTGCGGCCATGACCAATTTGGCCGACGCCACAGCGTTCATCGAACATGCCCATTCGCTGGGAATTCGCATTGCCTTGGACGACTTTGGTTCCGGTGCATCATCGTTTGGCTACCTGAAAACCATGCCAGTCGATTATTTAAAAATTGACGGGCAATTCATCCGCGACGTAGTGACCGATGCTTTGGACGAGGCGGCAGTCAAATGTTTTGCCGACGTGGCGCGCGTGGTGGGCATGAAAACCGTGGCGGAATTTGTTGACCAACCGAACGTATTACAGCGCCTGACTGAAATCGGCATCGATTACGCGCAAGGCTATTTGATGCATAAACCAGAACCGATTGATCGCCTGCTGGTTGATTAAATCCGAGGCTTAGTTGGCTGCGTGCGCCTTCAAAAACGCAAAGTCAAAAGTCTTACCGCGGAGTCGCAGAGGTCGCAGAGAATGCAGGTGTTCTCTACCACCTTGGTGACAACGCTTCGATGCGATTCAACGCTCCATTGCTTTATACACCTATCTGTATGAACCATCTATTCTTCAATGCGCTTATTAATAAAGTGCAAACGTGAAGTCAAATAGGATACTCCCTGTTTTTTTGGTAAAAAATCGCACCAAAATTGCTTACCAACGAGCAAGCAAATCGCCAACGTCTATAGATACATTGTGATAAATTGTGGCAAGCCGCAGGCAATTGTGAACGAGCGTCAAAAACGCACCGCAAATTAGAAGGAATGGCGCAAAATTGTCGTAAACATGTTAATCTTTGCCTCCCACTTTGCTAACAAAGCCACGGAAGTTTGCCCTATGATCAGCGCGCCGCTCCCTGACAACGAAGTTGAACGCATCGCTGCCTTGCACGCCCTTGCCGTGCTTGATTCGGGGCCAGAAGAAGAGTTCGACGCCTTGGTACGCGCCGCCTCCTTGCTATGCCAAGTACCGATCTCCTTAATCAGCTTAATCGATGATGAACGCCAATGGTTCAAAGCCAATATTGGTTTGCCTGGTGTCTCGGAAACCCCACGCGACGTCGCTTTTTGCGCACACTCGATTTTGGACGATAAGGTCTTTGTCGTACCTGATGCGCGGCTTGACCCGCGCTTCGCCGATAACCCGCTGGTCGCGGGCAACCCCGATATTCGCTTTTACGCCGGTGCACCCATCCGTTTGAACGATGGCAGCCGTGTTGGTACTTTATGCGTGATTGATCGCAAACCCAAACAACTGCATCCTGCGCAACAAGAGATCTTGGCATGCCTCGCGCAAGTTGCCGCCAAAGCCTTAGAAGGGCGGCGCGCCACTCGCTTATTGGCGGAGGAAACGCGCGCCAAAGAAGTTAGTCAGGAGCGCTTTCGCGTTCTCAGTGAGTTTTCACCACTGGGCGTGTTTCACGCTGATGCTAACGGCTCTTGCACCTATACCAACCCCGCGTGGCAGGCCATTTACCATCTAAGTTTTGAAGAGAGTTTGGGCAACGGTTGGGCGTCAACGCTGCGTCCTGAAGACAAGGCCAACATTTTCGCCGAATGGCAACGCACGGCGGGAAATGGACACGACTTCGATTATGAATTTCGTATTCTATGGCCTGACAATACGGTGCGTTTTGTTCGTTCACGCGCGCGCCCTCTGTTCGATAGCGAGAAAAATCCGCTAGGCTTCGTTGGCTCTGTGGAAGACGTGACGGAACGATTGCAAATCGATCGCGCACTCAAGAAGAGTCAAGACTTTCTTGATCGCGCTGGCAAACTCGCCGGCGTTGGCGGTTGGGAACTCGATCTTTCCCGCAATACCCTATGGTGGTCTGACGAGACCTGCCGCATTCATGGCGTGCCAACCGGCACTCAACCGCAATTAGCTGAAGCGATCAATTTCTACGCACCTGAAGCCCGACCCATCATACAAGCGTTGGTGGAAAACGCCATCGCCACAGGTGAAAGCTGGGATGTAGAACTCCCTTTGATACATGCCAACGGCACACCAATTTGGGTGCGCGCTGTCGCTAGTGTGGATCTTATCGATGGTAAGGCCACGCGCTTGTTTGGCGCGTTTCAAGACATTAGCTCGCGCCGGAGAAAACAAAGTTTGTTGCAAGAGAGTGAGCAACGCCTGCTGTTAGCCACACAAAGTGGCGGCATAGGGATCTGGGACTTGAGCGTCAGTACGTCCGAAGTGAAGTGGGATGCGCAAATGTATCGCATTTATGGCTTAGAACCGTTTTCTGAGCCAGGAACCTACGAGTTGTGGAAGCGCCACTTGCACCCCGACGATGTAGCAAATGCAGAGCAAGCCATCAACGCAGCACTGGCAAACGATCACCCCTTCGATACCGAATTCCGCGTGATTTGGGCCGATGGCAGCGTCCATTACGTGCGCGGAACGGGCTTGGTCAGCCGCAATGCCGTTGGTGAAGCAATACGCATGGTTGGCACGAATTGGGACGTGACACCGCTGCGTGTGGCATCTGCCGCGCTGGAAAAAGAACACGAGTTATTGCAGGTAACGCTTACCTCAATTGGTGATGCGGTCATCACGACGGATGAACAGGGTCAGGTCGTTTGGCTCAACCCCGTGGCAGAACGTATGACGGGTTGGAGCACGGCGGAGGCGGCCAATCGCCCCTTAGCGCAGGTGTTTCACATTATTAATGAAGAAACCCGACTGAAAACAGAAAACCCCGTTGACACCTGTTTGATGCAAGGAAAAATCGTTGGCTTGGCGAACCACACTATTTTGGTGTCGCGCGACGGCACAGAATACGGCATTGAAGATTCCGCCTCACCAATACGCAATAAAGAAGGAGAAATTCTTGGCGTGGTGCTGGTCTTCCACGACGTTACAGAAGCCCGACGCCTATCTGGTGAAATGAGCTACCGCGCCACTCATGATGCGCTGACGGGTTTATTCAACCGCGCTGAGTTTGAAGCGCGCTTACGCAAGCTGCTGCAAGAAGCGCACAACGAACAAAGCCAGCATGCGCTGATGTATATCGATCTCGATCAATTCAAGTTAGTCAACGACGCGTGCGGCCATGCGGTGGGCGATCAGTTGTTGCAACAAGTCAGCAAACTGCTTGGGGACGCGGTACGCACGCGCGACACCTTGGCGCGTTTGGGCGGTGATGAATTTGCGATTATTTTAGAAAAATGCTCTGCTGAACAAGGGCAACGCGTCGCGCAACAGATATGCGACCGCATGGAAGAGTTCCGCTTTTTGCATGACGAACGGCGCTTTCGCATCGGTACCAGCATCGGCTTAGTGCCGGTAGATAATCGCTGGAGCAGCACAGAAGCGATACTACAAGCGGCGGATACCTCGTGCTATGCAGCGAAAGAGGCGGGACGCAATCGGGTGCACGCTTGGTTCGACACCGACCACGCCATGCGCACGCGGCATGGTGAGATGCAATGGACCAGCCGTATTGAACAAGCCTTGGATGACAATCAATTTGCCTTGTTTGCACAACGTATTGTGCCGATTGGTCAGCCCTCAAATCTGATTCACGCCGAAGTTTTGTTACGCATGAAAGACAGTGACGGCAAGCTGATTCCGCCAGGCGCTTTTTTACCTGCCGCAGAACGTTTTCACCTCGCTTCGCGGATTGATCGTTGGGTCGTCAAGCACAGCATAGATTGGTTACTCGGCTTGGACGACCTCAAACGCATCGACAACCTCAGCGTGAACTTGTCGGGGCAATCCATCGGCGACCGCGCATTTCATCGCTGGGCGATGGAACAATTACAGGAAGCGGGTTCCGACGTGTGTCATTGCCTGTGTTTTGAGATCACGGAAACGGCCGCCATTACCAACTTAGCGGACGCGGCATTATTCATCGAACAAGTGCGCTCGCTGGGCATTAAAGTCGCACTCGATGATTTCGGCGCAGGTGCGTCGTCTTTTGGTTACTTAAAAACCATGGCGGTCGACTTTTTGAAAATCGACGGCCAATTTGTGCGCGATGTCGTGACCGACCCTTTGGACGAAGCGGCGGTGCGCTGCTTTGCTGACGTGGCGCGCGTGGTCGGCGTCAAAACGGTGGCGGAATTCGTCGATCAAGCCAGCGTACTCACCCGTTTGACGGAAATCGGCATCGACTACGCACAAGGTTATCTACTACACAAACCGGAACCGATAGATCGGCTTCTGGATACAGCAGCGGCGCCAGAAGAAGTGCTCTCTGATGTTACATACTCAAACCAGTAATTTACTGAAGCACTTATAAATAAAGCGGATAAAGTACATTATTGACCTATACTCCCGCAATTTATGAAAATCTAACATCTTGCCGCAAAGGCGCAGAGGGCGCAAAGAATAAGCATTTCCTCTGCGCCCTCTGCGGCTCTGCGGTGAGCTGTTGTCCGTCTACTTCACTTGCAATTTTCCCGTCGCCAATCCCGCATCGCGGATCGATTTATAGAAACTGTTGTCAGTAGAAACAAAGCCCGTGTAGTGCGCAGGCAATAGCTCTGGCTGGTTTTTTAAGGCCTCGCCAATACCCGCAAGTGCGCCCTGCAGTTTCGTAACGAAAGGCTTGTCCTTCGCCAAGCTGCTTGACACGGCAAACGCGTCATTCGGCAACGGTGCGGACTGCCAAATAATTTTCGATTGCTCCGCCTTAATCAAACCTTGCTCAATCATGGCGTTGCGATTGCGGTTGTAATCCGCACCTGCGTCTAAGGTATTTTGCGCGATCTGCGTTTCTATCGCTTGGTGCTTGGTGTAAATGACTTTGCTGAAATAAGTATCAGGGTCGATGCCTTGTGTCATGAAAAAATGAAACGGAATGAGGTATCCAGAGGTGGAACCTTTGTCGCCAAAGGCAAAAGTGCGACCCTTCAAATCTTTGATATTGTTGATACCTGAACTCGGGTTGGTCACAATAATCGCGAAATACTCAGGCTTGCCGTCGTACAGAATGGTGGACACCACTTGCGCCTGCGCTTGGTGATTCGCCAGCACATAGCCCCAAGGGCCGAGTAAGGCGATATCCGTTTCACCATTTGCTAAGGATTTCGCCAAACCTTCCCAACTATCCACGGTACGCAATTCAATCGGGCGCCCCAGCTTTGCCGACAAGTAGGCAGCCAGCGGGCGATAAGTGGCATCGTTCTTATCTTTGTCGGCTTGAAACAAGCCCACACCTAAACGTAGCGGTGGTTCAGCGGCCCACACGGTTTGTGTGGCGACACCAAAAGTGATCGCTGCGAGGGTGAAGATGACCGAACATAGTTTTTTTAGCATAGCGTTTCCATTTCAAGTGAAGTAAAAATTGCGAATTCAAGCTGCCTGTCAGAACATAATTAGGGTGCAGTCTAAAGCAGAAATCCGTGCTTCGTTTATTCTTACAAGGTGTTCTTCTAAACGTTCCTCTAATAATCAATTCAGACCATGATGCAATTACGTGACTTTAGCAGTGCCGATTTTTCCGCCATTCTGCAATTAAACAAAGAATCAGAGCATTTTTTAAGTCCTATGGACGCGGCTCGTTTAGCTCTCATTGCTAGTGAGGCGAGTGTTCGTGTCGTGGTTGAAATTGAGCAGGAACAGACAACGCACATCGCGGGTTTTTTAATGTGTTTTCGTGAAGGCTGCGCCTATGACAGCCCGAATTACCGTTGGTTTGCTGAACGCTATGCGCGCTTTTTGTACATTGATCGGGTGGTGGTGGCTCAGCAATTTCTTGGGCGAGGCGTAGGAAAACGCCTGTACCAAGAAATGCTGCAAAGAGCCCAAGCGCAAGCTATTACGCAAGTATGCTGCGAATATGATCTTGACCCGCCCAACCCAGTTTCTGCGCGCTTTCATCATGATTTTGGCTTTCGCGAAGTGGGTCAACAAGTGGTAGGCGCAGCTAAGAAAAACGTTTCTCTGCAAATGCTTGATCTTTATGCGAAAAGTGTAATAGATTGACAGCTTCGTTCACGTTTTGTCATTGGAAGAAAAACAAATGACTGCCTTGACCCTGCCATTTGATTTTTAGAGGTTTTTTATGCCTATTTTAGGAATCGGCTTACACGTTCTGGTTGCCATCTATTTCGCGATTCATGTCATACGGACTGGGCAGCAAATGTATTGGCTTTTCGTCTTATTTTCGTTTCCTTTGCTTGGCAGCATCGTGTATTTCGTCGCGATTTATTTGCCGAACTCACGGCTCGAACATGGCGCGCGAAAGATGGTGATTGCCGCCGCGAAGAGCCTTGATCCTAGCCGCGAATTGCGCGAGGCACGGGAGGCGTTTTCATACACGCCGTCGGCGCAGAATCAAATGCGCTTGGCGAAAGCGCTGCTCGAAGCGGGCGATGCAGAGGAAGCGGCCAATAACTACGAAGCCTGTTTGACAGGACCATTCGCATCCGACAATGAAATCAAATTTTGTGCAGCCCGTGCCTTTGTAGAAAGTGCCCGGTATACCCGTGCCGTGCTGCACTTAGAAGAGGTACGGCAAGCAAACCCAAGCTTTCGTGCCGAGCAGATCAGCATTTTATTGGCGCGCGCTTTAGCTGGTGCGCAGCGTCATGACGAGGCCAACACCGTGTTTGACGAGGCGCTGAAACAGTTCGGCAGTTTCGATGTTAAAAGTGAATACGCGATTTGGGCCTTGAGCACTGGGCGGCAGCAACTCGCACAGTCCCTGCTTGCAGATATTGAGCAAATTACGCAACGCTGGAATCGGCATTCACGCGATGTACATGGCACGACCTTAAAACGCATCGACGCTGCCAAAGCACTGACAAAATAAGCGCAAGCTCAGCAGCACCTATTTTTCAGTGTTATTCCAGTTACGGCGCAAGCGGTGTGCCCCTGTTCCACAAATGATCGCGCTTTGCAGCTTCGCTGATGGCTAACACGGCAGGATGGGTCAACTTACGCTGCACCGAAATCGCGAAAAACTCCTCTTTGATGTCCCGCGTTTGCCCAACGAGCACGACGTCATACTGTTTCGTGACCATTTCAGCGATCACGGATGGCGCAGCAAAAAAACCGGCGCCCGCGCGACCAAAGGCACTCATCAAGGCACTGTCATCGAATTCGCCTGCAATGCGAGGACGCAGTTCATTTGCATGAAACCAATGCAGCAACTTCGAGCGCAAGGCCGCGTCTTCACCGGGTAAGAGAAACGGCGCACCGTTAAGACAAGCGGGAAATCCAGCAGAAAACTGTTCGGCCAGCATCTGCGTGGCGAAAAAACTCACGTCGCATTCACCAAGATGATGATTAAAGCCGCGAATATTCGCCGTGGGGGGCATAGGCGTATCGGTAATCACCACATCTAATTTGTGTGCCGCCAGTTCCGCCAAAAGTTGCTGTAGCTTCCCTTCACGACAATTGATGCGCAAAGTTTGCGCTGTGCTTTGCACGGCGTTTAATGCTGGTTCGAGAAGTCGGTAGGCCAGCGCTTTCGCCACCGCGTCAGAAACGCCAACTCGCAACTGCACGGTGCGCTCGGTAGGGCGATGCTGCAACACCTCTTCTAACTCTTGGCCCAAGGAAAAAATCTCTTCGGCATAGCTGAGCACAAGCCGACCCGCATCGGTGAGAACCAAATTGCGGCCGCTTTTTTCAAACAATTGTTCGCCCTGAATCTCTTCAAACAAACTTAACTGGCCGCTAATTGTCTGGGGGGTGAGGTGCAATTGCTCGCTCGCACGTGCAATGCTGCCCGTCTTGGCGACCACCCAAAAGTAATGCAAATGCTTGTAATTAAGACTAGACATTCGGGGAATCCATCGGGTTAGTCGATCTATTATTCAATTATATTCGACTTTTTTTGCGTATTTGCTTGCACTAGACTAGCGTCATCTTCATTAAAGAAGACGAAGATCATTGTGATTGGTTTTCAAAATTTCAGGAGAAATAGTATGGCACTTTTCAATCGATCAACGCAGTCAGGCTTGCGCAGTGTGCAGACTGTCGACTATACCGAGGAGAGTCTACTCTCGAGTCACAAAGTTTTGCGTAACACTTACATGTTACTGTCGATGACTTTGTTGTTCTCTGCCGCGACAGCAGGTTTGAGTATTGCGTTCAAATTACCCTCGATGGGCATACTCATTACGCTGGTTGGTTATTTCGGTTTGCTCTTCCTGACCACAAAACTACGCAATAGCGGCTGGGGTATCGTCTCGGTTTTCGGCCTCACAGGCTTCATGGGTCTGACATTAGGCCCGATCATCAGTCGCTATTTATCAGTCCCAGGCGGTGGCGGCATCGTCATGAGCGCGATGGGTTTGACAGGTTTAATTTTTGTCGGCTTATCTGCCTACGTTTTGATCAGCAAGCGCGACTTCAGCTTCATGGGTGGCTTTTTGATGGTGGGTGTGTTGGTGGCCTTCGCAGCAAGTTTAGGCGCGATTTTCTTCGAAATCCCCGCACTCTCGTTGGCCGTGTCTGCAGCCATGGTGTTGCTCATGTCGGGCATGATTTTGTTCGAAACCAGCAATATCATTCGCGGTGGTGAAACCAATTACATCATGGCGACGGTAAGTTTATACATCACAATTTTCAACCTGTTCATTAACTTGTTGCAGTTATTGGGATTTGTTGATCGCGAATAACACAATCGCGTAGTCAACTCAATTGGAGTTATATAACAGCTAAGTTTGGTTCACGATCTCCTTTCAGGGTGCCTATCACGGTGTGATAAGCGCACCCATTTTTTTTGGCGCAGCGCCATTTCATAGGAATCGCCCAAACCTTCGCTAAAATAAAAATGCGCGCCCACTTTCTAAGCGCACTACTCACTGATAAGGAATTCTCATGCACTTAAACTCAATAGCCGAACCTTGGATGTGGGGTGTTTTTGTAGCATTTGTTGTCGCCATGTTGGCACTCGACGTATTCGCTTTAGGCGGCTCACGTTCACATAAGGTAAGCGTGAAGGAAGCGGCGAGCTGGTCTATTGTTTGGGTCAGTCTTGCCATGCTGTTCAACCTCGGCCTGTGGTATTACGTGCGCGATCATTTTGATGAGGCCATTGCCACGACAAAAGCGATGGAATTTCTGACCGGCTATGTAATCGAAAAATCGCTCTCGGTAGACAATGTTTTTGTGTTCCTGATGATCTTTAGCCATTTTGCCGTTCCCGAACAGTACCAGCGCAAAGTCTTGCTCTACGGCGTCTTGGGCGCCATCGTGATGCGCGTAGCGATGATTTTGGCGGGTACTTGGGTGGTCACGCAATTCTCATGGGTACTGTACATTTTTGGCATTTTCTTACTTTTCACCGGCTTTAAAATGCTGGTATCAGCGGAAAAAGAACCTGATTTAGAGGCGAACCCTGTGCTGCGTTTTGCTAAAAAAATGCTGCCCTTTACGAATCAATTTCATGGCGAAAAATTTAGCATCATCGAAAACGGTAAGCGCGTATTCACGCCTCTCTTCTTGGTGCTCATCTTGATTGAAATTTCGGATGTGGTATTTGCCGTCGACTCGATTCCTGCCATCTTCGCCGTCACGACTGATCCATTCATCGTGTTTACATCGAATATTTTCGCCATTATGGGCTTGCGCGCTTTGTACTTTTTGTTAGCAGATATGGCGTCCCGTTTCCATCTGCTCAAGTTCGGCCTTGCGTTCGTGCTGATGTTCGTGGGCGTGAAAATGCTGATCGTGAAATGGATACATGTACCAACCGCTGTGTCACTGACTGTGATTGGTACGCTGCTCATCAGTTCGGTCGTGGCAAGTCTCATATCGACGAGAAGGAAAGCATAAGCCAGCGTGTTGTGAATAATTTTCCCTTTGAGCGCGCTCAGTTTATAGCTGACGCGCTTTTTTTTATCCATAAAAAAAGCCTCTGATTCTCACAGAGGCTTTTTACATTTTTATTCCACTTCTAAATCAACCTAGACACCATTGATTTGGAAATGGAATTACTTATACTTTTGCGGGTATTTTTTACTTCTTATAAAACTTCTTTTCCCATTTTTTCTGCTTATTACCCGCTTCGCGCATAAAGGGTGCCAAGGCACCAATGCTCAGGATCATGTTATTAATCCAATGCCAAGGTTGGCGCAATGGGCGCACAAAATCAATAAACAAGACCACGCGGTAACCGTCCGTGTCGTTCCAAACTTCGTGGTTAAACGTGTCATCAAAAATCAAGGGCTGACCTTCGTTCCAATGATGAAACTCATTCCCAATGCGAATCCGGCAATGTTCCGCTGGTTCAGGAACTTGTAAGCCAAGATGCAGACGCAGCAAGCCGTTATACGCCCCACGGTGTGCCGGTATATGTTTTTTGGGCGCCAAGATGGAGAAAAAGGCTGTTTTCATGCCGGGAATTTTTTGCAAAATCCGCATGGTTTCCGGGCACTGCTTGGCGTTTTCAGAACAATCCATGCCGATACCGCTTAGAAAAAAAGTCTTCCAACTATCATCTTTCGTGATTGCTTCCGCCTCTTTCAAGATATCTTGGAAACTAGGTATCTGGTCGCGAACTTGCATGACCTTGTCCAACTCAGCGCGAATTAACTTCCACTCGGCGCTGACTTCACCTACCCATGGAAACACGGCTGGGTCATAAGTGTAGGGGTCACCATTTAACGAGGCCTTGACAATTAACTTCTCCGCCCAGGCTTGGAAACGCAAACCCGCAGCAGCAATACGTCCAGAGGGCACCGTAAATTTGCGCGTGCTGTGGTCTGCCTGCACGGGCGGAAGATTTTTGGGTTGTTTGTTCAGGTCGTTTAGCGTCTGGCTCATAGTGTTGTGACTTTTTGTCATGAAAAACATCGACGAATTTACAAATAAATCCTTATGACTGCCCAGATCTTAGGCAAGTTCCTCGACGCTTTCTTGAAATTAGCGGTGAAAAAACCGCAGATTTTACCATTTTTGGCGGCCTTTTTAGCGTGAATTAGTAGGCTTCACCTACAAGATTCAGTGACTGACTCTGCCAAGCAAGGCCACAGTGAAAATCGTTTTAATCATTTTACGCAGCTAGGAAGCATAGCTCAACGAAACAAATGATGCTCTGTGAAAATACCGGAAAAAACCACACACTTGCGGTACATCAAGCAAGCTTTTCATTTTTACAAAGGATTGGAAAAACGAAGAGTTTTTTTAAGAAAGCTCTGATTAAGTGTAGCGAGCGGCCAAAGTTTGGATCGAGAAGCGCACCTGTACGAGAGTACAGCGAGCACGGTAGCCGGTGTCACAGGTACAAAATTTGGTCGCGTAGTAACTTAATCAGATTTTCCCTAAACTTCGAACCAAGGCAGAGATAAGCCGCCCGCACATGCCGATCACAAAGCACCGTATAATCTGGTTTCCAGCGCCGATTTGAGATTCAGATTGCGGGCGCGTAATAAATGCTGCTAAAAGGACGTCGCCCGATCCGCCAGCCAGCATGAGCCGATCGGGTTTTTCTTTTTTTGCGAGTACCAACATGACAGCCAACAGCCAGATCTGCCCAACAGAAGCGACCTTGCGCCGCCTTTTGCAACAACGCATCCTGATTCTCGATGGCGCGATGGGCACGATGATCCAGCGCTACAAACTAAGCGAAGCGGATTATCGCGGCGAGCGCTTCAAAGACTTTGCGGTGCCGGGCAAGGAGATTTTCGTCAAGGGTAATAACGAATTACTCACATTGACTCAGCCGCACGTGATCCAAGAAATTCACGAGCAATATTTGGCAGCGGGTGCTGACCTCATTGAAACCAACACCTTCGGTGCCACCAGCGTCGCGCAAGACGATTATCACATGGCACATTTGGCGTATGAAATGAACCTGCAAGCGGCCAAAATTGCTCGCGCCGCTTGCGAAAAATTCAGTACGGTCGACAAGCCCCGTTTCGTCGCGGGTGCTTTGGGACCAACGCCAAAAACCGCATCAATTTCACCTGATGTGAACGACCCCGCCGCGCGTAACGTCACTTTTGATCAATTGGTCGCCGCGTATTTAGAGCAAACCCGGGGCTTGGTCGATGGTGGCGCCGATGTGTTGCTAGTCGAAACGATCTTCGACACCCTGAACTGCAAAGCGGCATTGTTTGCGATTGACACGTATTTTGAAGAGTCAGGCAAGAAACTGCCCATCATGATTTCTGGCACGGTGACAGATGCGTCAGGTCGCATTTTATCGGGCCAAACGGTGCCCGCTTTTTGGAATTCTGTGCGTCACGCTAAGCCGCTCACGATTGGCCTCAATTGCGCCTTAGGGGCGGCCTTAATGCGCCCTTATGCAGAAGAGTTATCCAAGATCGCCGACACTTTTGTGTCGATTTATCCGAACGCGGGTTTGCCCAACCCCATGAGCGATACCGGCTTTGATGAGCTTCCTGCTGACACCTCAACTTTGCTCAAAGAATTTGCCGAGAGTGGCTTTGTGAACATCGCAGGCGGCTGCTGCGGTACCACCCCAGCGCACATCGCAGCCATCGCAGACATGTTGAAAACCCAGGCACCGCGTACCATTGCAACCCCCACACCGGCGATGCGTTTGTCAGGCTTAGAGCCATTTACCGTCGATGAAAGTTCGCTGTTTGTGAACGTGGGTGAGCGTACCAACGTAACGGGCTCAAAAGCCTTCGCCCGCATGATTTTGAATGAGCAGTTTGATGAAGCCTTGGCCGTAGCGCGCCAGCAGGTTGAAAATGGCGCGCAGGTCATCGACATCAACATGGACGAAGCCATGCTGGATTCGCAAGCGGCGATGACCCGTTTCTTAAATTTGATCGCTTCCGAGCCAGATATCGCCCGCGTGCCTATCATGATTGATTCGTCCAAATGGAGCGTGATCGAGGCTGGCTTAAAGTGCGTGCAAGGTAAGGCCATCGTCAATTCAATTTCAATGAAAGAAGGCGAAGCCGAATTTTTGCGCCAAGCCACACTGTGTAAGCGCTACGGGGCGGCGGTCATCGTCATGGCGTTTGACGAAAAAGGTCAAGCGGACACCTACGAGCGCAAGATAGAAATTTGCGAGCGCGCTTACCGTTTGTTGGTTGATCAGTGCGAATTTGATCCACAAGATATTATTTTTGACCCGAATATTTTTGCTATCGCTACAGGCATTGAAGAACACAACAACTACGCCGTTGACTTCATCAATGCCACGCGCTGGATACACCAAAATCTGCCCGGCGCAAAGATTAGCGGGGGCGTGTCCAACGTCAGCTTTTCTTTCCGTGGCAATGACCCAGCGCGCGAAGCAATTCATACGGTCTTTTTATACCACGCGATTCAAGCTGGCATGACCATGGGCATTGTGAATGCCGGCATGGTGGGCGTGTATAGCGAGTTAGATGCGGAACTGCGCGAACGGGTGGAAGACGTGGTGTTAAACCGTCGCCCAGACGCCACCGAACGCATGATCGATATTGCTGCCACGCTCAAAGCCGGTGGCAAAAAAGAGGAAGCCACTTTGGAGTGGCGCGGCGATAGCGTAGAGAAACGCTTGGCGCACGCGATGGTGCACGGCATTACCAATTGGATCGTGGAAGACACGGAAGAAGCGCGGCAAAAAATCATGAACGAAGGTGGACGCCCGATTCAAGTGATCGAAGGGCCACTAATGGCGGGCATGAATATCGTCGGCGACTTATTTGGGCAAGGGAAAATGTTTTTGCCGCAAGTCGTGAAATCAGCGCGCGTCATGAAGCAAGCGGTTGCGCATTTAGTACCGTTTATTGAAGAGGAAAAGCGCCGCAGCGGCGACAACAAACCGAAAGGAAAAATTGTCATCGCCACAGTGAAAGGCGACGTGCACGATATTGGTAAAAACATCGTCACCGTGGTCTTACAGTGTAATAACTTTGAAGTGGTCAATATGGGCGTGATGGTGCCGTGCTCTGAAATTTTGGCGCGCGCCAAGATGGAGAACGCCGATATTATTGGACTCTCTGGCCTGATTACCCCGTCGCTGGAAGAGATGGCATACGTGGCCAAAGAGATGCAGCGCGACCCGCATTTCCGCATGTTGAAAATCCCCCTGATGATAGGCGGTGCCACCACCAGCCGCGCGCACACGGCGGTGAAGATTTCGCACAATTACGATGGCCCCGTGGTGTATGTGCCGGACGCTTCGCGTTCCGTCTCCGTTGCGCAATCACTGCTCACACCTGAGACGCGGGATCAGTACATTGCCGAATTAGCGCAGGACTACGAACGCATTCGCACCCAGCACGCCAATAAAAAAGCACTGCCCATGCTGAGCTTAGCGCAAGCCCGTGCCAACAAAATGAAGTTAGACTTTACTGGACCGAATACGCCGGTAAAGCCCAAATTTATAGGCCGCCGCGTATTCAAAAATGTCGATTTAGCGCTGCTCGCCAACTATATTGATTGGGGACCGTTCTTCCAAACCTGGGATTTAGCCGGCCCTTTCCCCGCCATCTTGACCGATGAGGTAGTGGGTGACGCCGCCAGTAAAGTGTTTGCCGAAGGTCAGGCAATGTTGAAAAAAATTATTGATGGGCGTTGGCTCACAGCAAACGGCGTGGTCGCGCTGCTGCCTGCCAATACCGTACGAGATGACGACATCGAGGTGTACACCGATGAGTCGCGCCAAGAAGTGGCATTTACCTACTATGGCGTGCGGCAACAGACGGAAAAACCACTGATAGACGGCGTACAGCGACCGAATCAATGCCTTGCTGACTTCATCGCGCCAAAAGACAGCGGCATCGCCGATTACCTCGGCATGTTTGCCGTCACCAGCGGTCTGGGCATAGAAAAACATGAGCAGCGCTTTGAAGCCGCGCATGACGATTACAGCAGCATCATGCTGAAATCGCTCGCAGATCGCCTCGCCGAAGCATTTGCCGAATACTTGCACGAGCGCGTGCGCAAAGACCTGTGGGGCTATGCGGCGCAAGAGAGCCTGACAACAACGGAACTGATCCAAGAGTCCTACCAAGGCATACGCCCAGCGCCCGGCTATCCTGCTTGCCCAGAGCACACCGTGAAGGGCGAGATGTTTAAGCAAATGCAGTGCGCGGAAATCGACATGCAATTAACGGAGTCGTGGGCAATGATGCCCGGCGCGTCTGTTTCAGGCTTCTACTTCGCGCACGCGGCATCAAAATATTTTGGCGTTGGCAAAATTGGCGATGATCAAGTCAATGACATGGCACAGCGGCGCGGCGAGGAAAAAACCTTAATCGAACGTTGGTTAGCCCCAATTTTGTAAACAGGAAGTTTTCTTGCAAGAAGCAGGGTATCGTCGTCACTTTTTTTGTGACTGGTGCTTTTGCACCTCAAGCTGCTTCAATTGCAACTTTATCGACCGTCGGAGGTACTCAGCAGACAAACGGTTGCTGTGACTGGTGATGCAGTCCTTCATAAAGCTTACGCAATTCTTACGACAAATCGAAGAACCTGATGTAAAAAAACCATACTCCGGCATTTGTTGAAAAAATGAGCTGTTTTGCGCTCGTATTTTCAAGCACTTTAAAATATACTCCAAGACGTATCAGTAATTGACCGAAGTTCATTGAAATCGGAGAATTTCATTTTTACAACGACTTGTCAAAAAAAGTAAGAATTTAAACACTCTTAACTTATTTGAATGAATTTCGACCTATACTGAGTAGTATTGTTACAAAGCATGATTTTTTCGGTTTATTTTTAGCCTTCATTTGTGCATTTGTTGTTCAGCACCTTGACGAGAAATCGGGCGATTCGGTTTTCTTAGGATCTGGCTTCACAAACACAGGCAACATTTTTGATAATTTCGGCGATTTCGCTTAATGACCGACATTCAGACACAACTTATTGAGGTTTCGCAATTGCGTGTTGGGATGTTTATTTATCTCGACATTGGGTGGATGGCGCACCCGTTTCCCGTCAATAGTTTCGAAATACGCAGCGAAGCACAAATCGCCACCATTCGCTCCTTGGGTTTAGATCGCGTACGTTACGCGCCTGGCAAAAGTACACAAGAAACTCCCTCTGCCGAGGTAATCGCTTCAAATGTCGTGCCGATTGTGCCCGAGCCAAAAGCCAAACCTGAAAAAAGCCGACGCGAATTACTTGCTGAGCAAAACGCCAGCTTGATGCTGTGCGAAAAACAATTCGGCCAAGCCTCACAGAGCTTTCGCGATATCACTGAACTAGTTCATTCGCAACCGCAGAGTGCCAAAGAAGAGAGCGTACAGTTAATTACTGGGTTGCTTAACGAAATTCTAGGTGAAGACGAAGCCACTATTCGCCTCTTGTCGGAGAATTCGGGCGAAAAAACTTCCTTGCACTCCGTCAATGTGACCTTGATTTCTTTGTTGCTTGGCAAGGCAATGAATCTCAGCAAACCCGACATGCTAGAACTTGGGGTGGGCGCTTTGCTGCACGATATTGGGAAGTTAGAAATACCAGATCGAGTGCGTTGGCAAGATGACGCTTTCACTCATGCAGAGCGACAACTGTACCAAAGCCATGTTGCCCAAGGTGTCATGCTTGCACGAAAAATGACGCTGTCGCCTATGGCCAGTTTGCTGATAGCCCAGCATCACGAACACGCCGATGGCAGCGGCTACCCCAGCGGCATCTCAGAAGATAAATTGTCACCCTTGGCGCGCATTGTTGCGTTGGTCAATCGCTACGATAACCTGTGCAATCCCGGCAATCCGTCTACGGCGATTACACCGCACGAAGCCTTATCGCTATTGTTTGCACAAAATAAAAGCCAATTTCATGTACCAACCATCACAGCATTTATCCGCATGATGGGCATTTACCCACCTGGTTCCGTCGTGCAACTGAATGATGATCGTTACGCGATCGTGGTTTCCGTCAATTCAACGCGCCCGATTAAGCCCAAAGTGATTATTTACGAGCACGCAATTGCGCGTGATGAAGCCTTGATCGTCAATTTGGAGGTCGAAAAACATTTGGGCATACGGCGCAGCCTAAAACCTTTGCAATTGCCCAAAGCCGCCTACGATTATTTGTCGCCACGGCGGCGCCTTTGTTACTTTTTTGAGCGCGGCGGCGATACCAAGCCTGTCCCGGTGAGCCTATGAACGTTTTGCAATGGCAAGCGCTCATTGAAGGCATGTTAGAAGCCGTCTTGCTGGTCGACCCCGTGCAACTGCGTATTATTGCGGCCAATCAATCGGCGCACCACTTATTAGAACTGGAAGAAAAAAGCTTAATTGGTACGCCCGTGGTTGATCTGGCTGCCGCGCCAGAAGATATTTATTTTTGGGAAGATGTGGCGGCTGGTTTGTCCGACAATATTTTTTCAGAAACGCTGATGCGCCTGCCCAGCGGCGAGGCGATTCACGTCGAACGGCAAGTCACACTGATCCGTCTAGGTGGCAATACCTCGATTTACGTCGTGGCCATACGCGACCATACAGGGCAAAGGCGGATTGAGAACGAACTGGAAAAGCTGATTGCCGAATTACGCGCCACCTTGGAATCTACGGCAGACGGCATACTCGTGACGGACCTCGATGGCGGCATCCGCAGTTATAACCATTTATTCGCAAAACTCTGGAATCTCCCCGACGAACTCCTCACCCAACGCGATGATTCGGCAATCTATTCGTGGATGGATAAATGCATGGTCGACACCGCGCATTATTCAGAACGCTTAGGCGCAATTCGGCGCTCGCCCTTGATGGAAGCCACAGATGTGCTAGTGCTCCGGTCGGGCAAAATTTTGGAACGCCTCACGCTACCGCAGTATGCGCGTGGCCGACCCATTGGCCGTGTGTATTCGTACCGCGATATCACGCAACGCTTAGCCGATGAAGCGCGCTTACAGCTTGCTGCAAAGGTGTTTGAATCGAGTACCGATGCGATTTTTATTACCGACCAAGACCTGAAGATTGTCACCACGAACCCGAGTTTCGAACGTTTGACCAGCTTTAGTGAAGCGGAAATGGCGGGCTTAACGCCCATGGAATTTTTCTCCGAACAAAGCAATCAACCGTTGGTACGGCAGGCTTTAAACGAAGTGCAAGAGTTAGGTTTTTGGGAAGGCGAGTTGTGGAACCGGCGTAAAAATGGTCACGCCTATTTATGCATGATTTCTTTGGTACGCGTGCAAGATGAACATGGCCGCACCATTAACTACATCGGTTTTTTCAAAGATCGCACAGAAAACCATGCGGCAAAACAAAAAATCGAAGAACTTGCGTTTTCCGATGTATTGACGGGCTTGCCTAACCGCTTACTGCTCGCCGAGCGCCTGCGGCAGTCAATTATTTTCGCGAGTCGGCAAAATAGTCAATTTGCCTTGCTGTTTTTGGACCTTGATCACTTTAAGCAAATTAATGACTCACTCGGTCATCCATTTGGCGACCGCGTCTTGATTGAAGTCACTGAACGTCTCAAAAAATGTTTGCGCCATGTTGATACGGCGGCCCGCCTAGGCGGTGATGAATTTGTGCTCTTACTGCACGAAGCTGATGCGGCGGGGGCGGAAATTTGTGCACGCCGTGTGCTTGAGGAGTTGCGCGCACCCTTCAATCTGGATGGCATGAACTTTACCGTGACTTGCAGTATTGGTATCGCGCTGTATCCCGACGATGGCACGGGCATGGACGACTTGATCAAAAATGCCGATAGCGCCATGTACCACGTGAAAGAGCGTGGTCGTTCCGATTTTCGTTTTTATCAGCGGCAAATGAATATTGGTTTGCTCTCGCGCATGAAGATCGATCATGCGATGCGACTCGCGCTAGAGCACGAACAATTCAAGCTGCATTACCAACCCTTGGTTGATCTGAAAACCGGCGTGGTGCTTGGGGCAGAAGCCTTGATACGATGGCACGACGCTGATCTGGGCGACGTGAGCCCAGCACAATTCATCCCGATTGCGGAAGAGACGGGCGTGATTGTGGCGATTGGCAATTGGGTCATGAAAACCGCCATGCGACAAGCGGCTGCCTGGAACAATCAACAACAATGCCTGCGTATTTCTGTGAATGTCTCGGCGCTGCAATTTCAACAGCCTGATTTTGTCGAGAACATTGCGCGGGAATTGCATGAAAGCCAACTTGGGCCCGACTGCATCGAACTTGAACTCACAGAATCCATCCTCATACGCGACGTCGAAGAAACCCTGAAAAAGCTTGCCAGCCTTGCCGCACTGGGCGTAAAGATGTCGATTGATGATTTTGGCACGGGCTACTCTAGCCTCAGTTATTTGAAACGTTTTCCTATCAATAAGCTCAAAATCGATCGCTCATTTGTCATGCATTTACCCGATGACGAAAGCGATGTGGCGATCGTCACAGCGATTATCAGCATGGCGCATGCGCTACGCTTGAAGGTCATTGCGGAAGGCGTAGAGACTGAGGAGCAGAAGAAACTTTTGCAATCGCTGAATTGCGACGAAGTGCAAGGTTTCCTGTATGCCCGCGCGCTCACAGCAGAAGATTTTGAAGCCAGCTATTTAAAGCAAAAAAATTATCTCGCGACAAAGTAAGCTTCCCTGCAAATCAGATCGATCTGCTTTTGCTTATCGATCCGACAAAACTTCCTCACAAAAACATCGGCTCAAGCAAAGGTTAACAATTGCAAAAACGCGCCAAAAAAATATAAAAGCAAAAAGTTTGGGGCAAAAATGCGCCTAAAATTGCCCTACGGGAAAATGCGCCATCTCTTATAGGGCAAAGCAATGAGGAAAATCCGCCAAATTCATCAAATGACCCCCCAAATAGTTTCATGGGCGTCACTCTGTCTCTCTCTACTCTGCCTTGCAAGCATGCCCCTGTTCGCGGCAGAAACAGCCGCACAAAAAAACACTGTGAGTATTTGTGCCGAACCAGATCCAGGACCATGGATTTATTGGAAACGAGATGAACATGGCCAGCCGACCAAACAAGCCGTTGGTGCCTCGATAGATATTGTGCGTGCTGCGTTTGGACGCGCAAACATTCAGGTCGAGTTCACCGGCGAATTTCCTTGGACGCGCTGCGTTGCGTTGGTTGAGGCAGGCAAAATTGACTTTGCTATGGATGCCTATATTGATGAAGAGCGAAAAAAGAAGTTCGACTTCTCCTCTCATTACTACTTGATGACGCCACAAATTTACACCCGCACGGCAGACAATTTAGTCATTAAACATATCAGCGAACTGAAATCTTTAAAAGGCTGCGGCGTACTTGGCGCAAGCTACGGCTACATCGATATGAAACCCGAAGAGCTTGACCTCGGCATAGGCTATGACTCCCTTTTTAGAAAGCTGAAAGCAAAACGCTGTGACTATTTTGTAGAAGAATTAGAAGTCATGATTGCCATGAAAAGCATTGGCAAGCTCCCCTTCGACGACAATGAGGTCACCCATTCTCCAGCGTATGGGGT
>JAIETO010000211.1 GCA_019745005.1 Burkholderiaceae bacterium | reverse complement strand
TGCAACCGAAAATGGGTGAATGGATACGCCGCCGTGGCGAGGATATTCGTGCTGGCAGCGATATCTTATCGGCGGGGACAAAGTTGCGAGCGCAAGAGTGCGGGTTGGCCGCCTCAGTCGGCCTAGCGAAGCTTGCCGTATTTCGAAAATTGCGCGTGGCAGTTTTCTTTACAGGGGACGAACTCGCCATGCCGGGCGAGCCCTTGCAAGCCGGTTCGATTTACAATTCGAATCGTTTTGTATTGCGCGGGTTGCTAGAAAATTTGGGATGTGAAATCAGCGATTTTGGGATCGTGCCAGATAATTTGGAAGCGACACGTGCAACGCTACGTCAAGCAGCGGCTCAGCACGATTTGATCATTACTTCTGGTGGTGTTTCTGTGGGCGAAGAAGACCATGTTAAACCCGCCGTTGAAGCCGAAGGTTGTCTATCGATGTGGCAGATTGCGATCAAGCCAGGCAAACCATTGGCATTTGGTAGCATTAATCGTGAGGGTGGGCAGGCGTTTTTTATTGGTTTGCCGGGGAATCCCGTTTCTAGTTTTGTCACGTTCTTGCTATTTGTGCGCCCATTTATTTTGAAGTGCCAAGGTGCAGCAAATACAACGCATCATCATTATTTAATGCGTGCTGACTTTAGCTGGCCCAAAGTGGATAAGCGTAACGAGTTTTTACGCGCAAAAATCAACCAACACGGTGGCCTTGATTTATTCGACAATCAAGGTTCTGGCGTACTCACGTCAACGGTCTGGGGCGATGGCTTGGTCGATGTCGCTCTGGGCGAGGCGGTCAGTGTTGGTAGTATGGTGAAGTTTATTCCCTTTGCAGGCTTGGTGTAGATCATGAACATCAAACTCCGGTTTTTTGCCAGCGTGCGAGAGAAATTAGCCTTGTCGGAAGAGCAGGTTACCGTGCCTGACCATATTTTGACTGTAGCTAACTTGCGTGAATGGTTGATTTTGCGCGGCGAAATTTGGCCTGAGGCTTTGGCAGAGGAACGCGCTCTGCGTATCGCGATCAATCAAGAAGTGGCAAGCATAGACACACTTTTGCGTGATGGTGATGAGGTCGCTTTTTTCCCGCCAGTAACGGGTGGCTAACCGAGAATTTAAAACATGAGCACGATGAAAATTTCTGTTCAAACTGAGGATTTTGATGTGAGCGCAGAACTTGCCGCTTTGCGCTTACACAATCCGACGATCGGCGCCATCGTCAATTTTGTTGGTGTGGTTCGTGACTTAAATGATGGGTGTGGCGTGAGTCAACTCGAACTTGAGCATTACCCGGGCATGACCGAAGCGGCATTAAAAAATATCGCCTTGGAAGCGAAGGAACGTTGGCAGTTTATTGATTGCGTGATCATTCATCGCGTTGGTGCCCTGCAACCCTTAGACCAAATTGTTTTGGTCGCTGTGGCCTCCGCGCATCGAGGAGATGCCTTTGCTGCCTGTGAATTTATGATGGATTTTCTCAAAACCCGCGCCCCATTTTGGAAAAAAGAAACCACGCCGCAAGGTGCGAAATGGTTAGATGCACGGGCGAGCGACGAAGCTGCCTTAAAGAAGTGGCAAATTTCTTCTAAAACGTCTGATCAGTCAAATAGCCATGCCGACGCTTCAATCGTCGGCGCAATTACGGAAGTCCAATCATGACGCCTTTAGGTTTCCTTGCAGTGGGAATTGGTGCCGCGTTTGGCGCATGGTTACGTTGGATCATGGGCGTGGGCTTAAACGCTATCATGAATAATTTACCCCTAGGCACCTTGCTGGCGAATCTTGGTGGGGGCTATCTTATTGGGATGGCAGTGGCTTTTTTTTCCTCGCACCCTGAACTGAGCCCGGAATGGAAATTGTTGTTAATTACGGGATTTTTGGGCGGGCTCACAACCTTTTCAACGTTTTCTGCTGAAGCCATGGGTCTGATTCAGCGCGGCGATATGCTATGGGCTTTTTTACATAGCGCCATGCATTTATTCGGTTCGATTTTGTGTTGCTTCGCAGGTTTTGCTACGTATCGTGTTTTGCAGTAATCCATGGGGTATGCTAAAAAATGGTGCATTTTGCGCATATAATTAAAGCGTATTAATAATTTACTTACCAGAGTATATTAATTTATGTCGGAGAATATCGTCATGTTTCCACCTATTGAACCAACGCGACATGGCATGTTAGCTGTCGATGATTTGCACACTTTGTATTGGGAAGAGTCAGGCAATCCAGATGGGCTTCCCGTCTTGTTTTTGCACGGCGGGCCAGGCGGCGGTACGACGCCGAATCATCGGCGGTTTTTCGACCCAAGCTTTTATCGCATAATTTTGTTCGACCAGCGTGGTGCGGGTAAATCCACGCCACTTGGCGAGTATCGGCAAAATACCACGGCACTCTTGATCGAAGACATAGAAAAAATTCGGGCGATGCTAGGCATTGCGCAGTGGCTGGTGTTTGGCGGCTCTTGGGGTTCCACGCTGGCTTTGGCGTATGGCGAGGCGCATCCCGTACGCTGTTTGGGCTTTGTTTTGCGTGGAATTTTTCTTGGTACGCGCTACGAAGTCAATTGGTTTATGAATGGCGTTAAGAATTTTTTCCCCGAAGTGTATGAGGAATTTGCCCACGCAATGCCGGTCGCCGAGCGAGGTAATTTGATGGAAGCCTACGCAAAGCGCTTATTCAATGACGACCCAAATGTGTATCTGCCTGCGGCAAAAAGTTGGAGCCGCTACGAAGGCGCTTGCTTGTTTTTGGAACCGCAAGCCGAAGCAATAGCGAATTTTGAATCCGACGCGGTGAGTATAGGTTTGGGGCGCCTTGAAGCACACTACATGAGAAATGCCGTGTTTCTTGAAGAAGACCAATTAGTGCGCAACGTCGGAAAAATTCAACACTTACCAAGTGTTATTGTGCAAGGGCGCTACGACGTGATTTGCCCACCAATTTCTGCGTATCGCTTACATCAAGCCTGGCAAGGTTCGAAATTGGCAATGGTCGCAACAGCGGGACATTCGGCAATGGAACCTGGCATTGCGAATGAATTAGTGCGCGCCACCGAGCAATTTAAAGTTTCCCAAAAATTCACTTAGCGACTTGCTTTAAGCGCCACAGTGATTGAAAGTTTCAAGGTGGCGCAGCGAAGCGGTTCGGCAACGAGTCTTAGTTACTCGCGAGTTTTTTTCGTATAAATTTGATGCACGCACCAAGCACGAGCGTGCCGACTCCGAGCCCAATTCCAGCGAGGATAATGGTGTTGAGATGGAAATGAATAAACGGAATATTGCCAAAAAAGTAGCCAGCAGGAACTAAGATGCCCACCCATAGCGCAAGACCCGCCGTGTTATAGATTTGAAATTTTGATTGCGTCATTTTTGACACCCCCGCAATAAACGGTGCAAAGGTTCTGACGACAGCAATAAAGGGCGACATTAAAAAGGTCGCGCCGCCGTACGTTTCATAAAACATGTGCGTTCGGTTCAATGCGCTTCGGCTGAGCCAACGGTAGTCCTTAGCGACAAGCTTTTGCCCAATTGCGCCGCCTATCCAAAAATTAATATTGCTGCCAAGTAGCGCAGCCACAAAAATAACCGTCATCAAAATCCCAATATTTAAACCACCGCTCGCACAAAGCGCGCCGCCAATAAATAACAGCGGGTCCCCAGGTAGAAAAAATAAAGGTAAAGCCGCCATTTCGCAAAATACAATGGCAAAAATGATCGCGTACACCAAGTTACCTGAGCTGTGAACGATGCCGCCAAGGTAGCGATCAAAATGGAAAACCAATTCGCCTAGTTGCATTAAATCGAACATGTCTCTCGCTTATTCTTCATGAGTTACCTAATTTATCGACGCCTCGCTTGCGTCTAGTCAATCACAATCTGTTTCTTCGTTGCGCAAAGACGCAGTGCTTGTGCATCATAAGGCATTTTCAAGACTGGAACCTTCTCTGAGCTCTCAAAAAAGACAACTTAAGCCGATCACATTAGCCTCAACTAGTCCGAACCGATCTTGGTACTTCAGCGCCAGAGGAAATTCATTGTAATCGAGCAGACTGTTCTGCTAATGGGTTGTTTTCCTGCCTTTAGTCTTGGGGATTCAACTGGCTTTTTCGGAACCAGTCGGTCAAAAATGTATGACAGGTTCGGATCGGTTTGCGGACTGGCTAGGCTACGCATTTTGCGATCGCGAATACCAATTTTATAGAATTCTATTTCTACTATTCAATCTAGTCGATACGCAGCAGTACTTAAACCGAGCTGAAATCCTGACCATAAATTGATTGCATTGCAATTCTCTGCAGCGCCTAGTCCTACAAATATCGGTAAAAGGTGTTCTGGGCTGGGATGAGCCCAATCAGCATCAACATGGTCAGTGAATGCTGACAACGCATCACTGCGCGCGGAACCAGTGAAGTGAGTGAGTTGTTCGTGCAACCAAGCGTCGAAACGCCGGCTTTTGGGCGACGCCGATTCAAGATATTCCCGTGCCTCGTATCCCCGCCGAAACTCTTGCTGGTTGTGCGTCATGCCGCCACTTGTGACAATCAAAACACCTTCCTCGCGCAGGTGCGCAATAGATCTGCCAGCTTGCAAGTGCGACGTCGGACTGAGGTCTGAGCGCAATGAAAGTTGAATGACGGGGATTTGTAGCTCGGCTCCAAACATTGGTGCCAACGCCAGCCAGGCACCGTGATCCAGCCCACGCAAGCCATCCGTTGCAGCCTCGAGGCCAGATGCCTGCAAGACTTCGGCGATATGCGCGGCCAGTGCAGGTTCTCCGAGAACCGGGTAACGCCAATTGCGCAAGTCAACAACTGGATGATCGTGAATAATGGCAGGATTTGCACTGGAAGTGAGTGTCCATCGCTGCTGGACGAAATGTGCGGAGACCATCAGAACTGCCTTTGGGCGTTGAGCGAGCAAGTTGCTGCCCAACTCCTTCAAGTGCTGATACAGGGAATTCGTTGGATCTGAGCTGAACACGCTCGCACCATGGCTCAAAAGAAGTACGGGTTGCATGTTTTACCTATAGTTTTACAAGCTTTGACCCAAACGTTGAAAATAGCGTCAATGGGTAAATACGAAATTGTGTCCAAAGTACTTTGAAAGTCACGTTGAATGTTCATTGTTCGATCACTGCTAACGCGGCCGCTGACGCCTGTAACAATCAAAGTACAATTTTTGCAAGGATGTTGCCAAGCTTGACGCCACTTAGTTCGAACATGTGGTGTTACGGAACTTAAATTGCCACAAATTCATTTTTGGAAATTGAGAACCCTCTCGAATTCACGCAATTTAAGGCCTCCTCTGCACTGCAAAAGTCGTAAATAGGTAAAGGATCGATCGATTTTGAATTTACATGCTTACACACAGCAATATGAAACAGGCTCGGCATCACTGAAGCGCCGATAGTTAAGCCGCTTGTACGGCAGCGCTCTACAAACGACAACCAAAAGTTCACGGCCAAAGGTGTTGCACCTTCCCAAGCGAGGCTGTTAATCAACAAGGCAAATGGTTTGCCGCCGTTCAGCTCTAGGACGGTAGTTGCTGATGCGTTTAAGGCCTCGCTGCATTGTTCATTCCAAATTCCACGTGCCTCGACAATCAGAATGTTGCGTACCCATTTAATCGAATAGGTTCCGTGAGGCAGAAATTTCTTTGGAGTTTCGTGTCTCTTCCAATCAGTGTTTCGCATAGAAACGCCGTTTGACTGTGGCCAGCTTTTGCTACTGTGATCAACATTTCGGTACGCACCTTGGTTGAATTCCCCTCCTGAGGCTAGCGATATTTGCGAGGTGTTCATAATTTGTCCTCTGTCCGTTGGAATTGGGTTGATGACTTAAGCAGCAATTCGCTTAGCCAACGCAAAGAAAGATGGTTCTTGAGTGCGAAAATACGAGACCGTCGCGCTTGCAAAGGCTAGAACTAATGCAGGAACGGGATTGCCGCCAATTAATGTGATGTGCGTCAAAAATCCGAAGAACATGGTCAACGCCATTACCGCTGCCGCCTTGTCTACCATACGCGGCACCAGCAGGCCAACCCCTGCCAGGACTTCAATAGTTCCTGTGACATACCGGAACCACTGTCCGACTCCAATCTTGTCGAAAAGGGTGATCATCTGCTCGGCGCCAGCTAGTTTGAATCCTCCGGCAGAGATGAATGCGGCGGCGAGCGATATCTGTACTATCCACAAACTGATGTGAAGTGGTTTACTGATGGTCTTGGCTGCTTGAGTGGTGTGCATGGCAAATCCTTCGATGGGTTGGGTTTATGTGTTTTCAAAATCGTCTAATGTTTTAGTTATCTTCAAGTCGGTCGTGGTCAGATGAGGCCGCCCGTGAGGCGAATCACTTGCCCGGTTATGAAGCCGCCGTCTGGTCCGACTAAGAAGGCAATTGTTCCCGCCACTTCGTTGGGATGGCCCATGCGTGCCAATGGGGTTTGGCTGATGACCTGAGTCCGCAGGAACTCAGGCACTGTGCGTAGCAGTTGCTCGGTGTCAATAAGACCAAGAGCGAGAACATTTGCCGTGACGTTTTTACTGCCTAGTTCTTTTGAGAGAGACAAAATCATCTGGTCAATGGCAGCTCGGCTTCCATTGTTCAAACCCGCCATTGCAACGGGGCTAACCGTTCCGGCTACGCTCAAAGTGATGATTCGTCCACCATTGCGAACGCGTCTAGCGGCTTCCTGCAAGACGTAGAAACCAGCTCGTATGTTATTACTGATCACGGTTTCAAATTCATTATCGGTAATATCTGCATGCGGCTTAAAAATTCCCATTGCTGCAGTGTGAACCACGATATCGATGCCACCCATTTGACTATCGACCGCTGCGAACAAGCTTCGGACTTGGGTGACATCGCTGAGTTCAGCGTTGAACGCCTTGGCCTTGCCACCAGCCTGGATAATTTCAGTCACCAGCGCGTGGGCAATCTCTGGTTTGCTGCGATAGTGCACAGCGACGTGCGCGCCAATGGCGGCGAGTCGGCGAGCAGTTGCGGCTCCCATGCCGCCGTTGCCTCCGGTAATCAAGACAGTTTTACCGTTTAGTTGATTCATTTTGGGTTCCTTAGTTGTTGAAAGTTGGTGAAATGGAGTCTATTACGGGGTAATATCTGAATAAATAGAGATTTTTAATAGACACTTTTCGTAAAAGACGAAATATAAAATGTTTGATCTTAATGATTTGAGGGTGTTGACAAAGGTGGTTGATGCGCATAGCTTCTCCCGTGCTGCAGACATTCTCGGCTTACCGGTGTCGTCAGTAAGTGCGCGCATCACGCGGCTGGAGAAGGCGATTGGAAGCAAGCTGCTCGAACGCACAACGCGAACACTGCGCCTCACAGAAGCAGGACATAGACTTTATGAACAGTCTGTTCGATCACTTGCAGAGATCGATCAAGTTACTGGGAATGTATTGACGACGGGCCAACCTGTGCGAGGTCGGGTGCGTATCACTACAACATCTGCAATTGCACAAGGTGTGCTGCGCCAGTTGCTTCCTGAATTTCTTACGCAGAATCCGTCGGTGACTTTGGACGTTTTCAGCACAAGTCGAAAAGTAGATCTTATCGAAGAAGATTTTGACCTATCCATTCGCGTCGGCAATATTCCGAACAGCAGTTTGGTGAGGAAGCCACTGGGATCACTACGTGCGCGCCTTTATGCCGGCGCATGCTTCTTTTCGGGGGGTAGACTTCCAGAACATCCGAGCGAAATCGAAAAACTCGCATTGCTAGACATGAACGTAACGCGTGAAGACTCACAATGGTCTTTAACATCAGAATCGGGAGAAAAGTATTCGATTCTATTTACTCCAGTACTATCAAGTAATGATGAGCAGCTCTTAATGGGCGCCGCAATTGCAGGCCTGGGTGTCGCTAGTTTGCCGGAAATAACAGCGGATCCTTTGGTAACGCAAGGCAGCTTAGTGCCAATACTGCCAACTTGGTTGCATCGTGAAGTCAACGCGTCGGCAATTTTTCCTTCTTCCAAAGGTGTTTCGGCTAGCACACGCTTGTTCGTCGATTTTTTGGCGTCGCATTGGCCTCAGCGTGACGAGATAAGACATCAAAAAACCTAGGGATGATCAGAAGGGTTCGTCGGTGACACGAATGATGCTTGTGATGAGCTTAGTGCATTTTTTGACTCGGCCAATCGCTCGTGAAACGAAGCCGAAACAGCTTGTTGCGTTAGGGGAAGTCGCTGCAATAGAAGATATTGGTTGCGCTTATGCCGTGGCCTTGGTATGAACTTGTGTTCGTTAGATGCATAAAGAAATCACGCGCAGGTTCGCGTGATCACGGTTAAAAATCCAAACAAATCTTAGAGAATGTCTGATCGAGTTATTGCGCGACCAAATCTGTATTTGCGGCATCCGCTACGGTGCTCGCCGCACTGGAGTAAAGGTGCGCTTCTTGATGCAAACTTTGATCGCGTGCTACACCTAATCAGAGCTTCCCTAGGTAGAAGCTAAAACTTCGACTTGCAGCACGTGCCCCCAAAGCGTTGTAAATACGTGGTGTGCAATATCTATGTTGCCGGTGCTTAAGAAGTTGATGCTCGCATTGGTTACAGATAACTGTTGCGCAGAGATCATTTTCAAACGGTTCGCCAATTCGCGCGCAACCGCGTGAGATGGTTCGATAAATTCCACGTCGGTTCCTATGATTTCTTGTATCTGTTTGATCAAGAAAGGGTAATGCGTGCAACCCAACACGAGCGTATCGGCTTTTGCTGCCATGATGGGTGCTAAGTATTCACGTAGTAAAGCCATGGTTGTCGTTGATGAAAACCCTCCGACTTCGATTTGTTCAACCAGGCCGGGGCAACTTTGTACGATGAGTTTCGCTCCATTAGCGTATTGTTCGCACAGACGAGAAAAAGCGGCGCTTGCGATCGTGTTCTTTGTCGCTAAAACCCCAATCACTTTATTGCTTGATGCGGCTATCGCCGGTTTGATCGCTGGCTCGATTGCGATAATCGGCACATCGACGGCTTGACGCAATTCTCTTGCTGCAATTGCGCTTGCAGTATTGCAAGCAATAACAATTGCTTTGACTTTACGCTTTACCAAGTAATCGACGATGAATTGTGACCGAGCCAAAATCTCATGCGGCGCTTTGTCACCATAGGGCGCGTAGGCTGCGTCGGCGACATAAATCAAATGCTCATTGGGCAGCATCGCGTGGACGGCTTTAAGCACCGAAAGCCCCCCAACGCCGGAATCAAAAATGCCGACGGGTGCACTGCTTGGCGGCTGGGCGCTAATGGAAAAATCAATCAATTGAGCAAACCTGAACCCATATGCTCGATGCTGCTGCTCGGCAAATTTAGTTCTAAATCCCACTGCGCTTCCTGTTCTGCATCTTGTAAAAGCTTACAAAAGCCATGCAAAATCGAAGAGGGAAAGTGCATGTCAATGTTGCCCCCGTTGAACGGAATCAATTGCATGTGAAGCGGTTGATTGACATTTAGGTGAAATTTAATGCTCTCTAAGAGAATCGGCTCATCTCCTAGCGGTGAGGTACGCGCTTCTTCGGTATACGGTGTGTTGAAACTACCGCTTTCTTTAATTGCATTGACCGATTCATGATGCGCCATCTGCACTAAATCCTGACTGGCAAATGCGGCTTCGGGGCGGTCTAGGCTGACTTGCGTTGCGAGGGCTTGCATCATCACAGGCCATAAATTTTTCAACAGGCGGCGCGTAATAAAAATACGGATTTCCTGCTTTAAAACCTCACGCTCATTTGTTTGAGCTTTCTCGCCTTCTTCATATTCCTCATCACTGGCTTCCGCAGGCGAGAAAGACATCCGCAACAAGATACGGTCGTGATCTAAACGGTAAGCTAAATGCAATTGCTCTAAATTCATACTGGTTGGTGCTTTTTCTAAAAGGGGGTTGCATTGTTGATCTGGCGCAAGTTTGCACTTGTTTTTTCGATACATCGCTTGAAAAGAGCCGAAGTGCACCTCATCTTTGGTTCACACTTAAGCACGTTGATCGCTTTTTAACTTATACAAGTAAATCTCAAGGAAAGATGATGCGGCTCGATAAACTCACAACAAAACTGCAAGAAGCGCTTGCCGATGCGCAAAGCTTTGCCGTCGGTAATGATAACCAATACATAGAGCCTGTGCATATTTTATTGGCGCTATTAAATCAAGAAGACGGTAGTGCACGTTCACTCTTGCAAAGGGCGGGCGTGAACGTGGCGAGCCTTACAACGGCGTTAAAGTCGGCTTTAGAACGTTTGCCCAAGGTGTCTGGCACCGATGGCCAAGTGACGGTAGGACGCGAGTTATCTGGCTTATTGAATCTGGCTGACAAAGAAGCGCAAAAGCGCGGCGATGAGTTTTTAGCCAGTGAAATGATTCTATTGGCATTGGTTGATGACAAGTCCGACGCAGGCAAATTAGCGCGTGAAAACGGTCTTACCCGCAAGGCATTAGAAGCCGCCATTGCGGCGGTGCGCGGTGGTGCGGCGGTGAACTCGCAAGAGGCAGAAGGGCAACGCGAAGCCTTAAAGAAATATACCCTTGATCTAACCGAACGAGCACGTTTAGGCAAGCTCGATCCAGTGATTGGCCGCGATGACGAAATACGCCGAGCGATTCAAATTCTGCAACGGCGAAGCAAAAACAACCCCGTGTTAATTGGTGAACCTGGTGTGGGTAAAACCGCGATTGTTGAAGGCTTGGCACAACGCATTGTGAATGGCGAAGTGCCCGATAGCCTCAAATCGAAACGCGTACTTTCGCTCGATATGGCGGCCTTGCTGGCAGGCGCGAAGTTCCGTGGTGAATTCGAAGAAAGGTTGAAGGCAGTACTTAAAGAAATCGCCTTGGATGAAGGGCAAACAATCGTCTTTATCGACGAGCTGCATACCATGGTTGGCGCCGGAAAAGCAGAAGGCGCTATTGATGCGGGAAATATGCTTAAGCCAGCTTTGGCGCGTGGCGAATTGCATTGCGTTGGCGCCACCACTTTAGACGAATACCGCAAATACATAGAAAAAGATGCAGCGCTTGAACGTCGCTTCCAAAAAATTATTGTGGATGAGCCAAGCGTTGAAGCCACCATAGCGATTCTGCGCGGGTTACAAGAAAAATATGAAGTCCATCATGGCGTTGATATTACCGACCCCGCCATTATTGCGGCGGCCGAACTCTCGCATCGCTACATCACCGATCGATTTTTACCCGATAAAGCGATCGACCTGATCGACGAAGCGGCGGCGAAAATTAAGATAGAAATCGACTCTAAACCTGAAGTCATGGACAAACTTGATCGCCGCTTGATTCAATTGAAAATCGAGCGCGAAGCGGTCAAGCGCGAGAAAGACGAAGGCTCAAAAAAACGTCTTGTCTTGATCGAAGAAGAGATTGGCAAACTATCGCTTGAATACGCCGACCTAGAAGAAATCTGGAAAGCGGAAAAAGCCTCTGTGCAGGGCAGCGCGCACATCAAAGAAGAGATTGAAAAGCTACGCTTGCAAATGGAAGACGCAAAGCGCCGTGGCGATTGGCAAGCCATGTCTGAAATGCAGTATGGGCGTATGCCAGAATTAGAAGCGCAGCTTAAGCAGGCGGATAAGGGGCAGGAGGCAAGCACTGGAAAGCATAAGTTATTGCGCACCCAAGTAGGCGCTGAAGAAATTGCCGAAATCGTTTCGCGTGCTACCGGTATCCCCGTTTCTCGCATGATGCAAGGCGAACGTGAGAAGCTGCTGCATATGGAAGATGCATTGCATCAGCGCGTGGTGGGACAAAATGAAGCAATTGAAGCGGTATCCGATGCCATCCGCCGCTCGCGCGCTGGCTTAGGCGACCCAAATCGGCCATACGGCTCATTCTTGTTTTTGGGCCCGACGGGTGTGGGCAAAACGGAATTGTGTAAGGCACTGGCGGGCTTCATGTTTGATACGGAAGAGTCCTTGATTCGTATCGACATGAGCGAGTTCATGGAAAAACATTCGGTAGCAAGATTGATCGGCGCGCCGCCGGGTTATGTTGGCTACGAGGAGGGCGGTTACTTGACGGAAGCCGTGCGCCGTAAGCCATATAGTGTGATCTTGTTGGATGAGGTGGAAAAAGCCCACCATGATGTGTTTAATGTCTTGTTGCAAGTGTTGGACGACGGCCGCATGACTGACGGACAAGGGCGAACGGTGGACTTTAAGAACACCGTGATTGTGATGACGTCGAATTTAGGCTCGCATCAAATCCAAGCCATGGAAGGAAGCGAACCAAGCGTGATCAAAATGGCCGTGATGGGCGAAGTGAAAGCGCATTTCCGTCCAGAGTTCATCAATCGGATTGACGAAATCGTCGTCTTTCATGCTTTGGATGCAAAAAATATTAAGTCGATTGCGAAGATCCAACTCAAAACACTGGAGCAACGTTTGCATCAATTAGAAATGGGCTTGGATGTGAGTGAAGCTGCACTGTCTAAGATTGCCGAAGCGGGATTTGATCCAGTGTACGGAGCACGTCCATTAAAGCGCGCGATTCAGCAGGAAATTGAAAATCGCCTTTCAAAAATGATTTTGCAAGGGAAGTTTGGTCCGAAAGATACCATCATCGTTGATGTGGACGGTAGCGATTTTGTTTTTAGCAAAAGAGAATAAACGAAAATAAGGAAAGTCAGTTTTCAATACGGTTGGAAGATTTCCATTTAACGAAGCTCTGATAAAGAGTTGCGAGTGGCCAAAGTATGGAACGGATAATGTATCTGTAAAGTCGCACAGGTGCGCATCTCGCAACAAACCCCGGATGCTCGCTACAGTTTCGCAGAGGTCTTTAGAATTCAAACACCAAGCCAGCGAACATTCACGTTATTGGTGATTCTAAAAACTAGTCGTCACTCATCCAAAAAAACACGACTGTTAAGCGTTTTTCTTTAAGGTCTTTTCCAAAATAACCAGTCGCGCAATGCACTAGATTGGCTTTGTAGAGAATCATTCGATTAAACACATTCTCGACGCGCATGTCTTCAAACCATGCATCCATTGGTAATGCGCGCACCTTTAATGCATCCACTAAATTTGTGAAAGGAGCGACCACCATGTTTCCACCTATCGCCCCGTTCGGATAGCGTAAGCGGCAAAAACTAGTGCCAGAATTTGGCGCTGGATTGGGGCTTAAGTAAATCACGCAAGCATAGCGACAAAGTTTGCGGCTATCTGTGTGCGGGCGCGAACTACTTTCGTTTTCACCTACCAACTGTGCAACGTTACAGTCTAAACGCAAACCATTTTCCGGTTGCTCTACCCAGATACGCTCTTTTCCAACGAGTTCTTTGACCTTTGACTCGATTTCAGCCAGTTCGCTATCCAATAAGGCACCGTGAAATCGCATGCCCGGCCAGCTTTCTGGTTGATAGGGCGCGCCATACTCCCAGCTTTTTTGCGCAAAACAGCGCGCCATGATTTGGTCGGCGTTGCTTAGTGCGTTATCAACGACCCAGAAATTTTTTCCATGTTCCAGCTTTTCAAAATGAAGCGTCGGGGCGCCGCGCGGAATCGGTGGCAAGGTCTTGAGGTCGTTTGGCACAAGTCGCATGAAAGATTTTTGCATTAGCGTCTTCTTGTTGGCTTTATGGCTTGACGATGACTGCGCCTTCTTTCATCACAAATTTAATTTGCTGTAACAGCGCAATATTCTTTAATGGGTCGCCAGTGACAGCGACTATGTCGCCAGCGTAACCCGCTTCGATTGAACCGAGGCGATGAGCTTGATCGAGCAATTGCGCGGCACTTAATGTAGCGGCGCGTATGGCTTCCAGCGCCGGCATACCTGCTTCAACCATGTACACAAATTCCTTGGCATTTTCTCCGTGTGGAAACACGCCGGCATCGGTACCGAAAGCGATTTTGACGCCTGCCTTGTAGGCTTTGGCAAACGTGGCTTGAATCAAAGGCCCAATGGCGGCGGCTTTTGGCCTTACCACTGGTGAGTAATAGTCTGGCAACGCGGATTTTTCAGCGACGAACTTGCCCGCAGCAATTGTAGGCACATACCAAGCACCGGTTTTCTTAAATAGCGCAATTGCCTCATCGTCCATATATGTGCCATGTTCAATTGAGTCGATACCATTACGTAGGGCGCGTTTAATGCCTTCGACACCATGTGCATGGGCCGCCACCCGAAAACCATAATCTTTTGCTGTCGCGACAATGGCGCGTAATTCTTCATCAGTGAACTGCGCATTCTGCCCGCTGCTTGCTTGGCTAAGTACGCCGCCGGTCGCGGTTATTTTGATCAGGTCAGATCCATCTTTATAACGGGCTCGAACTGCGTGGCGTGCGCTATCAGCGCCACTGATTACGCCTTCGACAGGTCCTGGTGTGCCGATTGCATCACGCAATTTTTGTGATAAACCATTGGTTGGATCAGCATGCCCACCTGTGGTGGCGATTGATTTTCCTGCAGTGAACATGCGCGGTCCAAGAATGGTGCCGTTGGCGATGGCATGTTTTAAGGAAATGTTTAAGCCGTCTGCTGAGCCTAAATCGCGCACGGTTGTAAAGCCTGCTTTTAAAGTTCGCTCTGCGAAGACCACAGAACTGTAAGCATAATCGGCTGGGTTTAATCTCAAAGCATCGCTCGCCGCCTCGCCTTGCCGTTTGGTTTCACTGGTCAAATGGACGTGCATGTCGATGAGACCCGGTAAGCATGAGTACTCACTGAGATCAATATGATTGGCAGCACTGTTTCCAGTGTTCATCGGTATTATCGATTTGATTGTGCCATCCTCGATAACTACACTGACTCGATCACGCCAGACGCCTGCTTTAACATCGAGTAGTTTTCCGCAGTCAACGGTGACAGTGGCTGCATGCGAAAAGCTGGCAGCGAAGGCAAGACCGAGAGCGGATAGTTTTATCATGACTGTTTTAATCCTTGGTGATTGGGGTTGTCGGGCAAGGCCTTGTTTAATGAAACTAAAAAATGCTCCAGCGATTGTATAACCAAATAAAGCATGATTTGGTAGAAATTGTTTATTGAGTTTCAACTTAGTTCATAATGTTTTTCTTAACTGAGTATAAGAAGAGAGTAAGTGTTGAATTTATTTTGTCGATTTTTTTCTTATGCATAGCATGTTGATCGTATGTGGATAGACACGCATTGCCATTTGGATGCCGCTGAGTTCGGTGGTCGCTCGAAAGAAATTGCTGCGCATGCAGCGACAAATGGGGTTTCTGCAATCATCATCCCCGCTGTGCATCCAAACAATTTTAGAGAGGTCGCGGCGCTTGCGCGCGAACGCACCGATTGTTTTTATGCACTTGGGATTCATCCCATGTATGTGCCAACTGCGCATGAATCCGACTTGTTAGCCCTGCGCAATGACATTGAGCGAATTATGGCGTTTCCTGCCGAGTTGAGCCGTTTTGTTGCGGTCGGTGAGATTGGTTTGGATTTTTTTGTACCAGCGTTGAAATTGAGTCCGCTCAGAGAAAAACAAGAATATTTCTATGTTGAACAGTTGAAGATCGCGCGTGATTTTGGCTTACCTGTGCTTCTGCATGTTCGAAAATCGCAAGATCAGATATTAAAACATTTACGACGTATTCAAGTTGGAGCGGGCATCGCACACGCCTTTAATGGCAGCATGCAACAAGCACAGGCGTTTATCGAATTGGGATTTAAATTGGGCTTTGGTGGTGCGATGACATTTACGCGTGCCTTGCAAATACGACGCTTGGCAAGCCAGTTGCCCATCGAAAGCATAGTGCTGGAAACGGATGCGCCGGATATTCCCCCTAGTTGGCTTAGCACATCCATCAATAGTCCAGCCGAATTGCCGCAAATTGGGCAAGTGCTTGCGCAACTGCGTGGCATGTCTGCGCAAGATGTCGCACGACTGACCTCAAAAAACGCGTTGGATGTTCTGCCACGACTACAAACAACTTAAAGAGTGACAAAGCAAGGCATGCGTTTTCCAGTTTGCGCATTCGTAATCGGCGTTGCCTTATTGCAGCAACAAGCGGATCTCTTTGCACCGAGCATTTGCATCTTGGTTTTTTCGTCGTGCTTAATCGGGCTTGGCATCACTAAAGCATGTTGGCGCAAAGAGGCGCAAATGCTGGCGCGCAAAATCTGTGTGGGGACGCTTTTCTTCGTACTGGGTTTCTCGTACGCTAGTTTGTACGCCCATCTTGCTTTACAAGATCAACTACCCGTTGCATTAGAGGCGCAAGATATTGCAATGATAGGCGTGGTAGATAGCTTGCCGCAACAACTTGAACAAGGTGTGCGTTTTCAGTTTTCTGTTGAACGTGTGATTTCTGAATCGGTGGATTTTAAAGAATTTCCCAAGAAAGTTTCTCTGGGGTGGTATTCGGCGCTCGGCGCGTCAAACACGGATCAGAAAAGAACGGCCGCAGCAATGCCTGACATCAAACCCGGGCAACGCTGGCGCTTAACGGCGCGTCTACAACGACCCCATGGCAATGCTAACCCCTATGGTTTTGATTATGAAGTTTGGTTGCTTGAGCAAGGCGTGCGAGCGACCGGCACAGTGCGAGAAAGTGATGATTTTTCGAACCTCAAACAAGAAGACTTCGTGCCGGGAATTGCTCATACCGTTAATCGAATACGCTACGCAATCCGCGAAAAAATTCATGCTTCCCTTCCGAATAATCCGTATGCGGGTGTCATTGTTGCATTGGTTATTGGCGATCAACGAGAAATTGCACAATCAGACTGGAAAATTTTTAATCGCACTGGAATAGGTCATTTAATATCGATTTCTGGTTTGCACATCACGATGGTCTCCGGCATGTTTGCGGGTTTTATTTTTGTGCTTTGGCGACGATCATTTTTTACTCAAAGCCAATTACCCTTGTTGATTCCTGCACAAAAAATAGCCGCCATCGCGGGAGCCGGCATGGCTTTGTTTTATGTCGCGCTGGCTGGTTTTGGTGTGCCAGCTCAACGTACCTTGGTGATGCTAATTGTCGTGGCACTGGCAATGCTTGGTGGACGAGCAATGAGTATTTCAGCAGTTCTTTTCGTTGCATTGGGTACAGTGGTTGTTTTCGACCCATGGGCTGTATTGTGGCCGGGTTTTTGGTTATCGTTTGGTGCCGTTGCCGTTTTGTTGTATGTGACACATGGCAGAACCGAAAAAAGCGATCAATCAACACGAGAGAAACTACGGACGATGTTTCGGGGCGCATTACGCACCCAGTATGCCGTGACCGTGGGCTTAATACCGTTGAGTATTCTTTTGTTCGCCCAAGTTTCCTTGGTCAGCCCTATTGCTAACGCCATCGCGATTCCACTGATTAGCTTTGTTATTACCCCTCTTGCTTTACTTGGCGCATTATTGCCAGCGCCGCTTGCAACTTGGATTTTTCAAGTGACACACTGGTTGATTGTGCAATTGGTTCATTTTTTAAATTTGTTGAGCGTAGAAGCGCTGGCCGTTTGGGCTACACCGACACCAAGTTTTTTCTTCTTCGCGTTGGCATCGTTTGGCACAATCTGGCTTTTAGCACCACGCGGTTGGCCATATCGAGTGCTGGGTTTAGTTTGCTGGTTGCCGATCATTTGTTCCTCCCCAAGCGCGCCGCAAATGGGCGAAATGCGCGTGACTGCGTTTGATGTTGGGCAGGGTATGGCGGTGTTGGTAGAAACGGCGAATCATCGCTTACTTTACGATACGGGTCCTTATTATTCGCCTGAGTCAGACGGCGGTAGCCGAGTCATTCTTCCTTACCTATCGGCTCGTGGTATTCGCGCGCTGGATTCAATGGTGGTTTCACATAATGACAATGATCATTCAGGTGGGGCACTTAGTTTGAACGCCGCTTTACAAATAGCAACAACCATGTCGTCGCTGAAGACGGACAGCCCAATTGTGTTTTCTGCTAAAAATCATGTGCGTTGTGAAGCAGGGCAGAAATGGCGTTGGGATGAGGTTGAATTTGAAATCTTGCAGCCTTTCGCCGTTAGTTATGAAAGTGAAAAGTGGAAGCCTAATGCGCGTAGCTGCACCTTAAAAATAAGTACGCAAAAGCTCTCGCTATTATTGCCCGGTGATATCGAGGCGGTACAAGAAGATGAGCTGATTCATCTGATCCCGGACAAATTGCCCGCGACCGTTTTACTAGCACCACACCATGGCAGCGGGACTTCATCCACGCCCGAATTTTTGAAAGCGGTGCATCCTGAAATTGCAATATTCCAAGTTGGCTATAACAATCGTTACCATCATCCAAAGTCTGAAGTGTTTGAACGATATGATAAATTTGGAATAAAGCGTCTAAGAACCGATGCGAGTGGCGCACTTAGCTTACATTTCGGAGATACTCTGACTTATTCAGAATATCGAAAGAGCCATGCACGATACTGGTATGCTCGATAGATTCGACTTGCTGCTTGGCTCTACCGTTTCTTAAGAAAGCGCGCCTGTGTGACTGTTCAGCAAGCACCGCAGATTCAAAATTTGGTTGAACAGTCACTTAATCAGAGCTTCCTTAAATTGAATGAGTAAAGAATGACACAAAGTAGCAAGCCCATCCTGCATTTTGCGCATGCGAATAGCTTTCCTGCAGGGACATATCGGGCGTTTTTTGAGTGTTTGCAGCCACATTACAAATTGGGCTTTTTGGAAATGCATGCGCACAATCCAAACTATCCGGTAAGCGATTGTTGGCCACATTTGGTTCAGGAATTGGTTGACACACTCAAGCAAAATTACAGCGAACCAGTTATTTTGGTCGGGCATTCTTTGGGCGGCATCTTGAGTCTGATGGTGGCAGCAAAACACCCTGAATTGGCGCGTTGCGTGGTCTTGCTTGATTCCCCCGTGGTGGCTGGATGGAAAGCGGTTTTTTTACGCATTTTCAAAAACTTTGAATGGAGTAAGCAATTTTCACCAGCGCGTTTTTCGGAAAAAAGAAAAAATACTTGGCCAACCAAAGGAGCCGCCTATCAGCATTTCGCCTCGAAAGAAATGTTTGCGATTTGGCCGCCAGAGGTTTTGCATGACTATATCGAAGCAGGTTTAAAGAAATGCGATGCCGGATATACCTTGCGCTTTACAAGAGAAATTGAGACGCAGATTTATTTGACCTTGCCCCACACTTTAGGCAAGATCGCACGACGCGGCTTAAAAGTGCCTATGGGATTTCTGGGCGGCGTCGATTCTGTCGAATGTAGACAGGCTGGCTTGCAAGCGACAAAAAAAATGGCCGGCGAACACTTCGTCAAAATTCCGGGCGGTCATTTAATTCCTATGGAGTCGCCAGAAAAAACTGCGGAAATGCTACATAAAATGATCCGCTCGCTTATTTGAAAGAACATCAACGATGTCGCAATTTTATCGTCTTATTTTTGTAGCGATTGCTGTTGCAATCGTAGGCTCGGCGCACGCGCAGATTGCCCTGCCGTCATGGGAAGAATTCAAGCAAGTGCAAGAGCGGGGCAGTTCGGTTTTTCGCCTGCATGTCGACAACGATAGTCTTTTACTGAATCGTGACGATGGTTTTTTCACTAGCGGAATTCAATTGTCACAACGCGTCATTCTTAACGCCAACCAACAATCCACGTCATATGGTTGGCGCATTGGACAAGATTTATACACCGCATCAGATATCAAAATTCCCCCCGAATTGCTGCAGCCAATAGACCACCCTTACGCGGGTTGGTTGTACGCTGGTCTGACGACTGAATCTGTCAATTCAGAGGGGCGGGGCAGTCGTTTTGCCATTGACGTGGGTTGCTTGGGGCCATGCGCCGGTGGGCGATGGGCACAAACTAGTTTGCATCGACTTTTGCGCCAACCTTTACCAGTGGGTTGGAGCAGTCAGTTACGACAAGAGTGGGGTGCGGTTGTGAGCGAAGCCTGGAGCCCAGAGCGATGGTCGCCAGACAGCACTGTGGATGTGACTTCGTGGCTCAAAGGCCGCTTAGGAAATATTTTTACCGATGTCAGCTTAGAGACAACGCTCCGCTGGGGGCGATTAAATGACTTGCCGGAACAAACTGCGCATTATGTTTTTCTGCGTGCGGAAGGTAAAGCAGTCGGTTACAACGCCACGATTCAAGGCGGGCTTTTTCGTAATCAAAAGGATGTAACGGTTCACCCTAGGCGTGTGGTGGGTGAATTCGAATTGGGTTATCAATGGCGTGGTGAATCGTTAGGCTTCAGCGCCTCGTTCATACGTCGCACTAGCGAGTTAAAAGAACTCAACGAAAAACTAGGCGCACAAAATTTCGCACGATTGCAATTTACGCTTGGAATGTGAGAACGTATTTTTACGTTTATCTAGCGGAGAAAATCGTCTTGCACTTTTCAGCGAGTGCGCATTAAAACTGTGCTGTTTGGCGTATCACTGCCGCTATACAAACCCGCCACTACAATCGGTTGATCGATGTCACCATCGGTAAAATTGACCAAAACTTATGACCCGCTACGGGAAGTAAATTGGCTCCCCTTCAGGACCGCTTAAGGATTCTGCCACCCGTACCCAGGTGCCCGATTGCTCATTGCCGGGGGCGTTGCCTAGAGTAGAACTTACGGCAACGCCCTCGGCAGAACCTTCGTCTATCGTCAAACCACCCGCTATCGGCCGAGATCCTCGCTGCCATGGAAATTGGATTTTAATTTGATGATTGCGCTCGCTGGTGACAGGGTTGCTCTCTACCCCCACCACCAAGGCCACTTGTGGGCCACGCGCAGTGCGCGGACGAGCTTGGTATTTGATTAAACTCGACACCAAGGGAACCAATTGCACATCAGCGGACACAAAGGTAAAGCTGTTGCGATAGGTATCGCGTTCTAGTGGTTGTGTCACAAAAGTGCAGATTTGAAGGCGCGGAATTGGATCGGCAGCATCAAAGATGAAAAGACCCAATTACTATCCACAATTTTTAGTCACAGCCGCCGATATCGGAACAACCTTCTTCTACATTCTTTGAGAACAAAACCTTCTTACAAAGAGATTTCTTTGCATCACAATTTAGTTCGTAAACTTCAGTTATTTTCTTAACCCATGGGGTAATGTCGCATGATTTACGTTCACGTCCACCCTGTAATTCTTCTTCAATGTTGAGTATGATTTTAAGTTTTTCAGCCCTATTTTCGACGGAGAATTGCGTAACCTTCGCCTCTTGTAAAAAATCATCGTGATATATTTTACGTCTCCTTTGTAAATCATAAACACTTACAGCACCAATCGGCGTGAGCCCAACACAGTTCATTTTTGCTGGTACGGAAAGTTGCAACTGTTGTTCTGGCAAACTAAAAGTTGGACCAGCTAGCGAAACCACTTTTTTAACGCGACCTTTTGTAAAATAAATAGAGCGATAGGTGTCTTCCCCAACATCTACACCAACCGAATGATCTTGCTCAGTAATAGTTAAATCAAGATAAAAAAATTGATCTAAAGCATTTAATTTAATCGAAATGAATCCTTTTGGAGGAACGTCTTCATTGCCTTTGTCTAGGCTATATGTTTTGAGTTGAGCGTCGTTGAATTTCTGAACAAGGGTGTTCCATTTTTTTTCGTCGTAGACCTTCGTAATTTGGGGTGCGGTCAGTCTTTCGATTTTTGAATTGATCGATTCTTGAACCTCATCAACATTAGCAAAATTTTTTGCAAGTACAAAAGCAGGAATAGCCATCGTTGAGATGAGACAAACTTTGATAAGTAAGGATTTGGGGTTCATCAGTAAAATTCAAAAAAAATGATGGAATAGGAATCTATATAAGTGAGACATACGGAAGCATTTGTTTGAAGCTTAAAGATGATGCCAAGTAGATCAAACTTCTGACGACATATTTGCCACTATTGGGCGAACGCAGAAAAAAACATTGAATAATTACCTGTTTTGACAACCATCGTAGATAGATAGATATTGACTCAGATTTCGATCACATATGTAGGCAATTTCTCCCGTCTTTTGCACACTCAGCTCCGATACTTTTGTTGCCTTTACACAAGTGGCATCAAAGTAAAGGTGCAAACTTCTGATAAATTTTTTATTACACCTCCTCTTTCGCAGCTACATGTGCAAAACTATGTGCGTCACTTTCTTGGTGCGAAGTACTGGCTCTAAGCATACTTGTCAATAGTATTTTTTCTTATTGGGAACGAGAAGCTACAGAAGTAACATAGATTTTTATAAAAAAGCGGCAGTATGTCAATCGTGGTTTCATTCTCCAGAATCGTATTCATCCATAAAATCCGCATCAGGAAATTGCGGTTGTTTTTCAGGTGGTTTGGGGATAGTCCACCCATTTTTCTTTGCCCATTTTTTAATGTCAGGAATAATCCCAGGTTTGTCGCCATTGGGGCAATCTAAAAGGCAGACCCACGTTTTAATGTGTTTGCCAATCACGGGCTTTTTGTCGCCGAAGCGCGCCCAACCCAAAAATTTGCGGATGTA
>JAIETO010000138.1 GCA_019745005.1 Burkholderiaceae bacterium | reverse complement strand
GTGGCGGTAAAGGCGAGATAACTCAAGTTTTTCGAAGCGCGGCGCGAGGCGACTGCGGCATCCAAAATATCATCCGTCGTCAGTTCAGCTTCATCATCGCCCACGCCTTCCACCATCAGCACTTCTTTCAGTTGCCTTGCGGTGGAGCCGGTTTGCGAAGAATGCGCCTCGTCGGCGATCACCACATAGTTACGTTCTTTTAGGCTGACGCTGTTTTCTATCGCACGCAACACAAACGGAAAGGTTTGTATGGTGACGATAATAATCGGCTGCGAGTTTTCTAAAGCCTTGGCCAGTTTTTCTGATTTAGAGCCATCGCCTTCCTGATTGTTTATCCGCCCCACCACGCCATCGATCTGCTCAAACTGCGCGATGGTGTCTTGCAATTGCGCGTCTAACACGGTGCGGTCAGTTACCACAATCACTGAATGAAATTGTTTATTGCCCTTCGCATCATACAAAGACGAAAGCTGATGCGCCGCCCAAGCGATAGAATTCGATTTACCCGAACCTGCGCTGTGCTGTATCAAATACTTATGCCCCGGCCCTTCCGCACGCGCCGCCGTCAGCAATTTATTCACCACATCCCATTGGTGATAACGCGGGAAGATCAGGCTTTCTTTTTTGTATTTGCGCCCTTCCCAGTCTTCTTTTTCTTCTATTTGTAAATGCACGTACCGAGCCAAAATCGTTAGCAGGTTTTTCGGCAATAAGACTTCATTCCACAAATAATCGGTCGCGTATTGCGTCACTACTTCTGGTACATCATTACCCGCGCCGCCCTCTGCCGTGCCCTTATTAAACGGTAAAAAGTAAGTCTCATCCCCTTCTAACCGTGTTGCCATATACACCTCGTACTGGCTCACGGCAAAATGCACCAACGCACCGCGCTTAAAGCTGAGTAAGGGTTCTGGCTTCTTGGCGACAGGGTCAACCGGCAAGCGCGTGGTGCGATACTGCTTCATCGCGTTATGCACCGCTTGTTTAAATTCTGATTTCAGCTCCAGCGTGGCAACCGGTATGCCATTCACAAATAACACCAAATCAATGCGCCATGCCTTGGCTTGCGTGCCAGTCTCGGCCAAGTGCGCTTCAGATGCCCAAGGGCTATACACCAGCTCAGGCACCACACGCAGGCGGTTTTGTTGGTAACGCACCAAAGTATCGGGATTCAAGTCATGCTCAGGCGCAAACTGGCACAGCGAGAAGCGCGTACCGCGATCGCGCAGCTCGTGGCGCAATACGCCCAATGTGCCAAAAGTACGCATCTCTTTATTCGCCGCATTCGGGTCGGCTTTATTCAGTTGCGTGGCGACCCGTTCCAAAAACTTTTGTTCAGGGTCATGCGGATAAAGCGCACAAAACTTTTGCCATTGCTCGTCTTGCGTATCTTTGACAAAACCCAGCACATCTTCCGGATATAGAGCCAGCTCACGATTGTAGTGTTCGGCTTTGCCGAGCAGCCAGCCATTCGCCAGCAGTTGCGCGATCATATCGTTTTGAAAGGTGAGTTCGTTGGCTTTGCTCATAGAGTTGTTCTTCTTTTGCGTTGGTTTAACTGCGTAATTAGGCTTTACGCGGCTGCAACTTCAATTTCAGGAACCAGTGTTGGTTGCCAGTCTCGCACGTCGATTTTTCCGGTGACGGAAGCGGAGATTAGGGCTGTGCGGCGTTCTTGAATGAATTCAATCGCAGATAAAGCCCGCTCCAATAAAATATCTAATTTTTTCAGGCTTTTGTCTAAAAATTCCACGATCTGATACTGTTCTTCAATATAAGGAATGGTCACTTTGAACTTGCCGACAATATCTGCGTTTAGATTCATTTGACTAGTTTCGTTTCCGCCATCTCTAATTGCGTGATAAGCGGCCATGAAGTAGTACCGCAAATACTGATTAAAAAATCTCTCACTTGCGTAAATAGCGGCACACGCTTGATTGTATGTTGCAGGAACTCCCAATATTGCTACGCGACCTCGTGTCACACCTTGACCGTACATCGCCATAAGGAGAGTTCCTGGTGGCGATATTTTCACTGACGAATTTGATATCGCTAGTTCCGTAATGTATTCCTCTGTTTCAAATATTTCGTCATATCGCACTTCTCCAGTTTTTATCCATGGAATATTCCCGTTCCAATATTCTGAATTTGTTCGATCAGGCGTCGCTCCCGTAGAAATTTGAGCATGGTATCCAATCGATGAAACCGACCAATGCGCAGGCACTTCGCCTAACCACTCCACACCTGATTCGCGCATGGGGGCGTTGGGGTTGAGGCCTTTGGTGACAGCATGACTAATCACTGTCTGCCGCTTTTCTTTGAGCAGCTTGATCAACTCTTGCTGCTTCGCTATCAGCGTATCGATCTTGGCGGTTTCGTGGTCGAGGAAGTTGGCGATTTTTTCTTGCTCGGCGACGGGAGGACAGAAAACAAGCACATTCCCAACTTGTTCGGCGCTAACAGCTTCAAAGGTACTCCCTGTAGACACCGAATCTAATTCACCTTTGATTACAATTACCAGCCACCAGAGAAAATTCCGGTCCAATTTTTCTCGGTTCAGAATTGAACATAAACCACGACCAATACCATACCTTTGGTCTGCAATATTTAACGCACCAACAGGTGCTCTAACCGAAAATAGCAATTCACCTGGATTTGCAATTTTTCGAGGAACTACACAATATTGTTTCGGTGCAGGGTTCTTTGCACCAAACTCAGCATTACCTTGCAAAAATGGCATACCAACGCCGTCTTGATTACAGTCCTCGGAATTTGGCGATTGCCCCATGTTAATTGAAGCTTCAAATTTAAGTCGCGACTCATTCCAGTGCTTTGGAATATTTCCAAACCAAATTGCTTCAGAATCCTTATATTCCGCATAAGCCCTATACCGACTCATATCCCCTCCCCCTGCGCAATATTCAGCAGATAAAACTCATGCAATTTCGCTTGCAGCAGTTTTTTATCGGGCAACTGGGTTTGGTATTCGGCGATCATGGCGGGTGATAGGCTGCGGCTGAGCGCGTATTCGACCACTTCATCATCTTTGCTGGCGCACAGCAGCACGCCGATGGCGGGGTTTTCGTGGGCTTTGCGGTGGTCGCGGTCTAGGGCTTCGAGGTAGAAGTTGAGTTTGCCCAAGTGTTCTGGCTGAAATTTATCGACCTTGAGTTCTATCGCCACCAGTGCATTTAAGCCACGGTGAAAAAACAGCAGGTCGAGCGCGAAGTCTTGCTTGCCGACTTGCAAGGGGAATTCACTGCCGACAAAACAAAAGTCGCGGCCTAGTTCGAGCAAAAAATGCTTGAGTTTGCCCAGCAAACCCTGATGCAAATCGGCTTCGCTGTGCTCTTGCGGCAGATTTAAAAAGTCAACAACATAGCTGTCTTTGAAGACATTCAGGGCGTCTGGGTGCATTTGTGTCAGCACTGCTGACACTTTCGCAGGGTTAAGTATGACGCGCTCAAATAGCGCGGTAGTAAATTGCCGTTCCAGCTCACGGCTAGACCATTTTTCTTGCACCGCCATTCTTAGATAAAACTCACGCTCTTCTGCTCGCTTGCTACGGCTGAGTATGGTGAGGTTGTGCGTCCAAGGCAATTGTCTCAGCAGTGCCGAGACAATTTGGTCATCTTGATAAGTTTCGTAAAACTGACGCATACGGAACAGATTGCGGCGAGTGAATCCTTGCAAATTTGGCTGGGTAATTGCCAAATGTTGAGCTAAGGCATCCACCACGCCATCGCCCCATTCTGCTGCCTTGATCTTATTACTGATGTACGCGCCAACTTGCCAATACAACTCAATTAAGGTGGTGTTGACGGCTTGGTAGGCATGTTGCCGCGCTGCCGCGATCAGGTGGACGACTTCAGAAAAATCGGGCTGATCTGTTTTCATGACGTGCGTTTTGCTCATGAATGCACCTCTTGCAGCAGCTTCATGATTTCTGCGCTGACGGCATCGAGATCGGCATCAATCTCAGCTAGATCACGCGGTGGCTGGTATTGGTAGAAATGGCGATTAAACGGAATTTCGTAACCGACGATGCCGATTTGCTGGTCTTTATCGTCCTTCTTACTCGCGTCTATCCACGCGTCTGGCACGTGCGGCTGTACTTCTTTTTTGAAGTAGGCTTCGTTGATGGCGTTGACGGTTTGGCTTGGGTCTAGCGCGACGTTTTCGGCATCACGCAGGTCTCCGTCGGCTTTGTATTCGATGGTTTTGCCATTCACGTCAAACAAGCCGTAAATCGGATCAGCTTTTGCTTTGTGGATTTTTTTGATGACTTTTTGAGCGTCTGGGTTCTTCCAACTGACTGCCGCTTCGATGGCTTTTTTGTCTTTGGCGTCTAGGTCGACGCCTTGCTTCTTTGCTGCATGCGTAAGCGCGTCGTCAAAGGCGTTCATGTCATCAAACTGGGCACTGCCTATGGCCGCTTGTATTTGGCGTGCTTTGCGCAGAATGGCGAGCTGATTGCGCCACGTGTCGCGGTCTAGCAAGTCTTTGATTTGCTTTTCTTTGAGGTCGGCAAAGTGCAGCTTAATGTAACGGCGTATCGCGTCTTGATGGCTGCTAAGGTCGCCATAGTGGGTGCAGGTTTCCGCATCTGTCCATGTCGCGCCATCAATTGCGCTGTATTCAGCGTATGCCCATTGCATCACCGCATTGAGTGCGCCGGATTCAAAACGCAGGCTGGTAATGCGCTCGTCGGAAAATTGATAAGACATGCGCAGCGGTCGTTCTATGGTGATGCGGCGGTAGCCAAATTCATGCGTTTTAAAGATTTTGGCGGCGAAAGTTTTGGCGGCTTCCGTCTTCGGGTTTGCTGACTGACGGCCACGGTTGCTTTTTTGTTCGGCGGGTTTGTCCAGCTCACGCGCATCAACTACTTCAAAATTACCGAAGCATTTGGTGATGGTGGCGATGTCGCTTTCATCCATGACATTGCGCTTACTGCCCAGCGATTTGCGCATCTTGCCGCACAGGTTCACGCCATTAATGAGTTGCACCAGCCCTTTGCGTGCCTTGGCTTTTTTGTTCGATAGCACCCACACATAAGTCGAGATGCCGGTGTTGTAAAACATGTCGGTAGGCAGCGCGACGATGGCTTCTAGCAAATCGGCTTCCAGAATATAACGGCGGATTTCAGACTCACCTGAACCAGCACCACCCGTGAACAAGGGCGAGCCATTGAGAATAATGCCAATACGGCCACCGCCTTCGCTTGCATCGCGCAGCTTTTTGATGAGGTGTAACAGGAACAGCAGCGAGCCATCAGAAACCCGTGGCAAACCCGCGCCAAAGCGACCGTCAAAGCCCTTGTGGTTATGTTCGTCAATAATCTCTTGTTCAATCTTTTTCCAATCAACGCCAAACGGTGGATTGGACAGCATGTAATCAAACTTATGGGCATAGAGCTGATCATTTGAGAGCGTATTGCCGAGCTTGATGTTACTGACATCCTGCCCTTTAATCAGCATGTCCGCTTTACAAATAGCGTAACTCTCTGGGTTTAGTTCTTGGCCATAGGCACGCATGACGGCTTCGGGGTTGAGTTCATGCACGTATTCCATGCCCGACGACAAGAAGCCACCAGTGCCAGCCGTAGGATCGTAAATGGTACGGATAATGCCGGGCTTGGTGAGCGCGTCATCATCTTCCATAAACACCAGCGAGGTCGTCAGGCGCACGATGTCGCGTGGGGTGAAATGTTCACCCGCCGTGTCGTTCGAGCTTTCAGCAAAGCGGCGTATCAGCTCTTCAAACACCAGCCCCATGTCGTGATTCGAAACTGCCTTGGGACTAAGATCAATCGTGCGCACTTTTTGCACGACTTTGTAGAGTAAATTGGCGTCATTGAGCTGGCCAATGAATTCAGCAAAATTAAAGTATTCAAAAATTTCCCGAGCATCTTTGGAGAAACTTTGAATATAGCTTTCCAAGTTAGCCTTAATGCCTGCTTCGCCCAGCTTGGACAAATCCATCTTTGAGGTATTGAAGAACGACAAGCCACCAGTGGCACGCAAGATCATTTTCTCTTGCGCCTCTTCCGGCAGATTCATCGCCTGTATTTTTTGCTGCTCGGCCAATACCGCTTCTTTACTGGCCTCCAGCACGCACTCCAAACGGCGCAATAAGCAAAACGGCAGAATGATGCGGCCATATTGGCTCTGCCTGAAATCACCACGCAAAAGATCGGCAATCGCCCAGGAATCGGAGGCGAGGTTGTTGGGTGTTTGGGTCATGGATTAGTCTTATTTAAATCGAATGCGGTGAATAAAGCTTGGCAGAGATGCGTTTGCAGCGGGGTTTGCTTCATGCGACCGGCAAACCCAGCATCATTGCCAATTTATGATGAAGAAGATATTACCTTATGGGCAACATAATGCCTATAGGAATGTACGCGAGTACGCAGTTAGATCTAGCATTTTTTGGACAAGATTCTGGCATGTAGAGGAAAGTAACTTAGTCGCTTGTCGCAAAAAGATCGGTCATGGTGGGCATATCTTCAGGAAACAGGGGCAAAGTCTCACTGCCTTTTTTCTTCGGTCGCTTCAGTTTGGTATGCGTCGTTAGACCTAATATAGTTTCAATTTGACCAGCCGCCCGCATGATTTGATACAGGTCAAGCTGTTCGGTAGAGGTGTCTTGCTTTACGTAACTTGCGAGGTAGCTTTGAGACTTACATTCAACTCCATTGCGAGCACAAACGATAAAAGCAGTAGACTCCGCCTCTAGTTCTTGCTGCGCATGGGTTTGCGTAGGTCGTTGCGGAATGCTCAGGTAAACATCACGTCCAAGGTGTCCTAAGAACAGGTGAGCCAGCTCATGAGCTAGCGTGGAGAATTGCACATTTGCATCATGATTTTTGTTCACATTCATGCTATAGCTAGACGATTCGGTGGATTTGGTGGAACGCTTCACCAATGCAATAGAGCCGGCTTTGCAGTCGCCAGCATCTAACTTCATCCAAGCGATGTTCTTTTTGGCGAGCAATAGCTCAAATCGCGCAAGTGCCATTTGATCAATGACACCTGTTGCTGCGAATGCTGTCACCCCCTCGGGGATGGGTTCGCCTTCGGTATCCATTAGGTCATAAACGAGTGCGACAGGGCCAAATGGCCAAAGTATCAGAAGTGGTCTTGCGTCAACTTTTATCGTCCGACCGAACGACTCAAACCATTCGCTGGCCGAAGCCGCGTGATTCAAACCGGGTTTTTGAATCTGCAAGAGTAAGGCGTTGAAGGGGGCGAAGTTACGTAAGCGTACTGCAAAATCAAGCAGATTTTTGTAATCAGCGCCCTTGCGGTAGAGGCGAGAATCCTCAAGCAACTTATCCAGCATAGATCGGGCAACTTCGATCTCTATTGAAACGGGTACGTTCACGTGTTCCCCTATTATTTTAATTCGATTGTTAGTGAAACCGATTAATGCGCATCAAAAAATTGATCACTATTACGCAAGCAATCTTGCAGATATCTATAAGACTACAGCTTTGACAGGTGAAGCAAAGTAGCTTTACAACTGTTCTATAAACTGAAAAATTCTAGTCGTCCCTTCCATCGCTCCGCATGGAATAGCAACATCACCGCGCCTGTCAACCTTTGATTCAGTCGGATTAATACGTATCAACGGGCAATTGATTTCCTCGCCTTTTCTGCGCACTGTCGGAATGGCAGTTCCTGCACCGAGTTCAATTACTATCGGCCGATTAAGTTTTTTTAGCCATGCGTCAAGTCTGGCTGTCTGCATGTTCGTACGCATTTCGTCCCAGCGCCAATCCCCAAACATCAGAGTATTCGGGCGAGCCATGCCACCACAGCCCGGACAAATGGGAAAGTCGGATAAAAGCTTGCAATTAATCGTATCAATTTCCGGTATAAAATCTTTAGCGCTCCAGACCACTTCGCCACAACGATCAGAACATTGCAAGTGATGGATCGAGCCGTGGCATTCCACTACGTGGCCAGCACCAAAACCTGCCTTCTGAAACTGCGCATCCACATTGCTGGTAAAAACAAACGCGCCATGAGTCATCCGACCCGCTAATTCTAGTAAGGTATTAAAACCCGCATGTGGTATCGTTTCTCGGTACAGTTGCAGCCGATGTCCATAAAACCCCCATGCCACATGCGGCATCGACGCAAAGGCTTGCGGGTTTGCGATTTCAGCGAATTCCATGCCCAGTTTTCCAAGTGCCGGATACGCCTTCCAAAAACCATTGTCTCCACGAAAATCAGGCAAACCGGAATCAATCCCCATACCCGCACCCGCTGTTATCAGCAAACCGTCGGCCTGTGAAATGAGTACCGCTGCTTCGAAACATGCTTGATCAATTGTCGTCATTTAAATTCGAGATTCTTTTATGTAGGCATTTTCGACGCTAGCGTAACAAGTTTTTCATCCGCTCAATACATTCGGCCATCCTTCTTCAGCCTTGTGGACTATTGTCCCCGGCCGCTTCGGGCGTAAGCACAGAGGATGCTGTTTTTGCAGACGTTCCGATTTGAATGTGCGCGTCGTTCGCAAGGCCTCCACTTCCAAGTCAGTTAATTTGGCCTAGCAGAATTTTTTTCAAAAAGGTCGTGTCCGAACCCCATCGTCACACTGGTATTTAGTTGAGTCATTAATTTGCTTACAGTGAGAAGCTTTTACTTCAATTTTCCACTCCCTCAATTGATCGTAGTTGTAAACGGTATATGAAAAATAAACCAAAGACGCCATTAAAATCGAAATCAGTAATGCTTTTTTCATGAGTCTGCCTTTCTTCGCTTAAACGCTAACCGCGCCAGTGCGATTACTGCTCCAGCGATTAGAAATCCGACGCATAGCCCCTCAGTACCAGATAATGTACCAAACGACGCTCTGGCTATTGCCCACTGCGCCTGCGGCAAACCCATGTTAACGTGATACATGCCATCCAAAAACACATGCGAAAAGCTGCCGAATATGCAGGAACCAGCCAACACACTTTTTGATATAAGTGCCTGCTTATATCTTGTTGGCCTGCATTGCTCCCAACCTCGCCAGACACCATAAGTGATCGCTGCAATCAACGACGCACCCGGCATATTATGCGTAATGATATGCAGATCACTTGCAGAGTTGGTGAGCATTTTGTAGCCCGGCTCCACATCCATAAGTATCTGCGACAAAGCAAACCCAGCAAAGCTGACATGCTTAGGTGCTACAGCCTTGGCAAGCGTACCAAGGCCAAAATGGAAAGGAGTGAATGGCATGAAAAATTCGCTTTCGGAAACATGCTACAGGTTAAGGAGCTTAAAAATACACCATCGCTATGCAGCTATATTTCAAAGACCTCTGAATAAGTTACTGCGCGACCAAATCTATAATATTCTGATGTGATGCGCACCAAGTCTTCGTAAGATTGCGCATCTCGATGCAAACCTCGACCGCTCGTTACATTTAATCAGCGAGTCCTTAAAATTCCATCCCCATTGAATTCAACCACTCAGCTATTGCAAGCGCAATTTTTCTGCCACCCACCTCTGAAGGTTCAATAGGTGAAAGTGCTGAATAATCATTTCGCTCAGTGCAAACTAGCCGTAAATCAATCACAGGCACTTTGGCAGCAAACGCCTCGCGCACAATAGTGTCGTTAAAAATGGCTAGTGCGGTTTGTGATTCAACGGAGAGATCCGGTATTGCGTCATATATCGTGCAGATTGCTAACGGAAGTTCCGCGCTTAATACCTGCCATAGCATAGTTCGATACCTGCGCTGAAAATCTCTGCGAATTTGGGAGAGTTGCAACAATCCTTCCCCAACCGTATCGACTCGGTCAGAAAAAATACCTAGTGCATTCAGTGCATCGTTTCCACCTATGCTCACAACCAAATGAGTCGCATCGAGAGGAATTTTCGCTATTTGGTTTTCCACGTTCGCCACCACATCGCCGTCATGCGCAATGAGCGTTGCCTTCCAAGACGCTGGCAGAGTGTGGCGCATATGATCGATTACGGCCAATTCGCCCGGTACATAGATTGCGTTGTCAAAAATTGAATCGCCCAACAAAACCAGATGTGATTTTGTTTTAGTCATCACACTCCCCCGTAAAAATCTCTTTAAATTGCTCAGGCTTTAATTGTGGACACAATTCTGGTAATCGCTCAAAAAAGGCATTTACTTGTTCGTCCGGAAGATGCACCGTTACGTTGTAGAACTGAAAAAACTCATCGAGTTCCCAATATCCATCGCAATGATCTAAAAATTCTTTGAGTGCATCGGTGATGAATACATCATCAAAATGTTCTCTGAGTCCATCAAACGCTTTCTCTTTCAAATCATTTCGGCCAGTGGTGCTCGGTGGAAGCATGTACAAACCTAGGTCTGCTTTAAAATGACGCATCGCCCCTGTAGTTACCATGCGAACCAATCTGTATCTACCAGAGTCCAGCTTCTCTCCTTCAAAGATATCACCATGGAGTATTCTAAAATCCGTGGAAAATTCCAACGAACGCTGGCAAAAGAAAAGATTCTCCTCTAAGGGCGTGACGAGCAATGTTTCCGTCGTACCCTCGGCGTTGACGATAACGATCTCAACTTGATTATGTTCACTTTGATTCATGGTTTTTTTGTCTCCATCCTTGCTTCAATCGCATTTTTGTTTACCAACAATGAACCAAACAATGCGGATGGTCTGGATCTAAGGTTAAAATATCTTGAACCGCATGACCGTGGATGGGACAACTGAATCGCTCACGATGTGCACCAACCACTCTACGCATCTCATCCAGAAAATTATTGATCGCATTGATCATCTGAGCACGGTCAAACGCAATTCAAAACGATTGAGCGGCTTACCCTTCTCCACTTGTGTCATGCCTGCTCTTCCAAAATAAAATCCGGCCAAAATAATGCCTGCATTCCCACCATGGCATCTGTAATATCCGCCACAGTTGCAACGTCGACACTTGAATCGATCAACGCGTTTGGTGAGGCGATGAATATCTCTCGCAGTCGGAATATCATTTCTTTAAAACTAAATGTCCTTCTAATCTGCGACATGAGGTTGTGACAAACCTCGCTCTGTGATATCACATATAGAAAGCTGGCAACCAACATGGACTCTGTCCTTACAACGGCTTGACTGTTTCCGACGATCAGTTCTAGCCAATCGAGGACGTCATCACTTACACCATTCTCTCGAAGTTCTGCATAAGTCGTTGGCCAATCAGTTTTTGGTATCAGTTTTAGCCACGCAGATAACCCTAATGGAGTCAAAACCATTCGATCATTGTGCTTCGCCCAAAAATATTTATTGTTCTGGTCGACCAAAGCAGCAACTAGCTCGCGATTTGAAAAAATCTGCGGATGACTAACGACGATTGGTTTGTGATCGCCGTCATCAATTCTCAAGAACTTAGGCATATAAAAAGTACATTCACCAACTCCTTTCAATGCTCGCACTTGATCTGAAGGCGACTCTCGTCGCCACACAGCAGGCCTAGAAAGGCCACCAGAACTATTCGACGAGCTTTCCTTTCGCATGAAGCGCATGTCGCTCGTACCACCCCATCCCGCAGGAGCCATATGCTTGACCTGATGAAGCTCGGGCATATCGGTGGCCTTGTCCGCCTCATCACGCTCATGCACTAAAAGAAAATTCGTACACTCCGACACCAATTTATAAGAAACCGCCAATTGCTGCGCGATTACCTTATCTGGCGCATTGTTCAGTGTATTGATTTGATTGTTAGCAGCCACTCTGGAGAGCGTCTCGTCAGCGCTGGAATTTGAATCAAGTAAAACAGTGCTTATTTCTTCTTGCTCAACATTGCCCACGCGCTGCCCAAAAAGTCGCAATACGCCTTCTGGTTGCGTTGGCAACAAGGTAAATACATTGACTGTATCGCTATCGAACACGTTGACATCGAGGCTTGAAACCCAAATAGGTGCGCATGCTTCTGGCCACACTAACGAGATCGACTCCAATCGCGGCGAGCGCAATCTTGTAAACATTCTCAGGATAGCTGGTTCGACCGCTTCACCCGGCGCAACAAAATCACACGCCCCGCCGGTAGCTTGTGCTAGCCGACGTAAGTGGCTCTCTGCCGGACTAGTACCAATGCCCACAATAAAGATTCGATGACCAGATGCTTTAGCCGACGCCATTACATTATCGACGCTGTCAATTTCTCCGTCGGTAATCATCAACACATCGCCACAAGATTTACCAGACAGTGTGAACGTCGAAAATAAAGCGGCCTCCATTTCTGTTCCGCCTAGCGTCGCATCCAGATTGTTTATCCAGCGCCATGCAGCGAGCTTACTGTTAGCGGTTGCCTTCCACATCGCACGAGAGCGATGCTCTACAGTACTGCCAAAACTGGACAATGAATAACGATCTCCCTCGCCCAGTTGAGTAACTATCGCCTGCAATGCACGACGTGCAGAAGCAATACTGACACCAGCCATAGACCCAGAACAATCAACCAGCAAATTAACATCAATACTTAGTAACTCATCTTGCGCGATTCGAGGGCAAAAACTAGCCATCACGATATGGTGACTTGCGTTTAACTTATCTCGTCCACTAACAGCAATAGAGTTTTGCTGCAATTGATCGAGTACAAGCACAAAATCTCTATCAAGAGCACCGAGCCGTGCCAACGATAGTGTCACTACATCGTTCTTGGTGACGAGCGCGATGGGATGCGTTGGTGACGCCACCCGTGCACTTGCCAACGCACCGTGGAGTCGCAATTCAATGTCAAACGGATATTCAGCAAAAACATCATTCTGTGGTCGCAAATATGCAGGAATTTTACTTTGCGCAGCATTTTGATCAGGCCCAACTTCATAATGTGGCGCGATTACCGTTGGTATCAGCAGGCGCAATCCGCGCTGCTCAAATTGCAGTGTTTGCGCATACTGAAAATGGATCACGCAATGCTCTTTGGGGGCAATATTGCCAAGACTTAGGCTATAACTATGATCACTATTTTTCTCTAACATGATGGCCGTATCGCCATCCGACAACGCTTCTTCATATAGCGCTTCAGCCTGCTTTTTCTCTACCACTGCACCTTTGAGTTTTTGATCACCCAGTGTCACTTCAACATTGAGCAAGACAGCTCCCCAAGGCAAAGGAAAGGTATAGACAATCTCCGCATGGCAATCGTAGGTATTAAAAAATCGTTGCGTCACGTGCATATCAAGCATGAGGCCGCAAACATCTCCGCTGACTTCCATTCCTTCTAAAGCCATCTGCTTACCACTAATCGTTTTTAAACTGGCATGCACAAGCTTGCTCATCGTCATTTCCTTTTATTATTTATTGTGTGATTTCTGTTTGGCTACAAAAACACATGCTATTTTTTATTGCTACGCGCATCAGCTTCATTGGTCTGGCTAATATCTGTATACGCTTGCATCACTTGTCGCACAAACTGGCGCACCTGCTCTGGTGACAATCCGGCTCGGTTTGGTTCGATGACAATCTCGATACCATCTACGACGGTTAAATGACTGCACACTTCAATACTGCCCGGTGCACGCACGCGAAGCGGAACAGGGGCGCTCTCACCTTGCAGAAGTTCTCGGATGCGCTCCAGCGAGACACCCGCGTTCGTCCATTTCTTGATGAGGAGAATTTGCTCAAGATGGCGCGAGCCGTATTTTGCTGCACGCGTCTCGCCTTCGGGTTTGCTCACTAGGCCAATCTGAACGTAATAACGCACAGTACGAATTGGCATATCCGCTAAAACGCAGAGATCAGCCAATGCATATTCCGTCGCAGTAATTGATGTGGTTTTATTCATACACAAAATTAAAACACTTTTACTGTATTAAAACAAGTGGCAAAATGTATTGTCAATTCTTTAAATTCAAATCGCGCCAGACATGTAAAGAAATTTAATCAATAATAATCACGATCAGACGATCCACTCCTCATAAGACTAGGAACCCGGCTTTCCGCCTAAAAGCAAATGCACTCAATAAAATCCCTGCTATCAGAAGAAAAGCGTGCGCTGTTGCACGCTCCAGACCGCCTGAATATTGGTCGTTATCGCTCTCTAGGCTCAAAAAGAGAAGATCACGAATTTATTGTGGCGTTAGACGCGCAACCGTTATCAACGCTCTTTGATGCGGCAAGCGATGGAAGCCGCCTTTATGAGTTGATGACTATCACGCGCCCTGCTGACGTGCTGCACTACCTTCATCTAACGATGCTCGATGTCAGCGAGGAAGTGTTGAGCAGTGTGAAAGGTGCTATTAAATTCAAAACCAGATTTAAAGAGATCTCCTTCGAAAACGGCATTTCCTTTACGGAGTTCGATAGTTGTTTTTACTTAAGAGGCGACGACACCGAACCGTATGAAGAGAACTGGGTAACACATCGCACGGGTAGCTATTGGCATAAAAAAATGCATGCACTCCTCTCACTCACGAAAGAAATACAGCAACGCGTTCGTCAGATTAATGATTTCCTGATCCAACATGAAATTAAATTAATTGACCTGGGTTTGCATCATCGAGACGCACTTACCCATATCGACCGATTGCCATTATCGGTGAACAAAGCGTATTCACAGACAAAATTGCCATCGCCACTATTTGAAATGATTGCGCAATTAATCAAAAGAGATGATGTCAAGTCAGTGTCTTGCCCCTTTACCGACTATCCGCTATGGCGATTACTGGTTGAAGAACAGATTCGCCGTACACAAGCGAGCGGACTACCACCTAAGGAAGCTTTTTATCTCAGTAGCTGTGATGGAGGCCAAATGAATCTAACGGGTGCCGACAGCAGGCGATATCCAAATGAACCGCAAGATTGGGGCGGCACAGTGCATGTACCGTATGAAGGCGCAACGGGTGGCGACTTATTCATTGAACCAGATTGGCATCGATTTCCGTGGGCGTTAGAGGGCGAAGGCGGGAAATTTTCACGCGTTAGCGCTAGCAAACCCTGTCGCTTTTTACTGTCTGAAAAAAATTACACCAACCTAGAATGTGCAAGTCGCACACAAATTGGCGACTGGATACTTTATACGGACGAAAAAATGTAAGTGAAACTACATTGAATTTACGAAGGAAACTGGCTTAAAAAACAGCAAATGCAAAGCATCATTCTCAGGACGTATGCAAGTACACCGCAAAAGCCGCTGGCGTAGCGCCTACTATTCTACCTAAGCTGGACGCTATATCGGATACGAGGAAAAAGATGGTCAGTCAAGTTTTAAGGCGCAGTTTTCCGTCTTCGCCAAGAATTACATCACCAGAAATATCAAGCCCCATATCAACCTGATATCTTGGCGCGTGTCTAGACATTGCAAGACGTTCAGGCAATGCAGTGCGAAGTGAATGTTCCAACCGACCTTTTATCCAGCATGCAGGATCAGATACCGCTGTCGGGTCGCCGAATCGTTTATCTGCTTCCCAATTCAAGGTATTTCGCCGTCCGTTTTTCATCGCGACACTCTTAAATTAATAGACCAAATTATATTTAAACAGGTTTTGGCTATTTATTGCCTGATTTTTTTCACCCGCGCAGCATGGGTGCGCGACATTTATGGATTTGCGTACTTAAAAAGGCGAAGTGAATAAAGCTTTGGGATGATATGGCTTTATCATCAAATGCATCCGGTGAGCAATCTCAGTTTGCTGTATCGCCCCAAAGTTCCGGTGAGGCGGTCACAATTCCATCTGACCAAAGCGCCTTCAGTATACTCTCGGGCGACTACGGTATGAACGTAAGTTTTTTATCAGTTCGTAAAACACAACACGCGCAAACGCCTCCCTTTTTTTATCGTCAAAACTCATGCCGTTACGTTGACTAAAAAAATTTTATCAACTAATGTGATGAGGCTCTGTGGTTAATTGCCGTTGGTCGTTCCGGACGTTAGTGGGCGGGGGTTATCAGGCATGTCTACGTCACTGCGCGTTTTCTGCAGAGCCTTTGTTATTAACACTCTCGCCGTTTTGGATTAGATTTGCGCTCTTCGCATGCTCTGATTTACCGCCCCTTAGATTCGAACTTCCATCAACATCATAAATTCTGGCGCGGCAACTCCACATCATTTGTCATTCATTTGTTGAGTGAGTACCGCATCGGATTGGCACCATCTTTTTCCAAATACTGCATCGATGGCATATGAAACCAAAAGCCAAGTATGCCTTCCCATTCGCCGTTGCGCTGTTTGTCACATTTGAGCATGGCAGTAGGCTTTTCGGTACGTTCAGCCTTTTTATTCCGCCAGACGATAAACACGTTATCAACCATGTCGGTAATTGCACCCGCGCCTTTAGCATCGAACTTACCGGGTATTTGGTCTTCGTTTTCGCCTTTACGAACGTGGTGAACGAGATGCACGTGCACTTGCCGCGATTGAGCGAATGCACATAATTCGTTGACAAAATCTTTTTGTGCGTCGTAATCGGCTTCGCCCCTTACACATTTCATCAAGCTATCAATTACGAATTGTGTGATGCCAAATTTTTCCTGTGCATAACGCATAACAGCCACCACTTTTTGCCATTGAATAGCGCCGTTGTGATCGTAAATCCATAGTCGTCCGTCAGTCCATTTGTGAAAAGTTGTAAGAAACTCCTTACTCGGATCGTCGTCTGCGTAGGATTGTCGGCACATACGCTGCATCTGGCGCACTGGTAACATTTCAAAAGATAGCACCAATACGCGTTCATGTTGGAGCATCAAATCAAGTGTGACCTGTGACAGCATCATCGACTTACCGTGACCATTAATTCCAGCCCATAGAGAAACCTCTCCTTTACGAAACGCTATTTTGCCTCCTGCCTTTTCCCACAAAGGCCGTGGCGGCAATGTGGCATCTTTTGGTAAGAAAAATGCATCGATTGTTTCTTGTAGAAATTCCGACGCAGAGCGAACCTTATGGACTTCTGGCTCGACTTGATACGCATTAAAATCAATGTTGTCGCATATTAGTTGCATTTACTTGCCTCGGATAAATTGTTCTTCTTGAAAGGGCAACCAACGCGTTGCGTCAACTTTCAAATCCCATTCGGCACGCGGCCGCTGAATACTCTCAACTGTCGGTAACACATAGATGTCATACCCTTTTTCGCCAGCGCAATCCCATAAGTACATTTTGGATGGCAAGGCTTTAGCGCAATCAAAAATATGCTTGGCGAGATAGGTGTCCGGCGACGCAAAGAAACAGACTGCGAGGCCTCTAATCCAGTCCCAGACATAAGGAAGTTGGCGATCTGCGATCACTACCGGGTTTATTTCGTCTGGCAGTCGCCCCATCATCGAAACAATGATCATGTCTGCTGGGCGTTTACCTTGTTGCCTAGCCTTAAGGATTGGCATAGAGCCGAATGGCATTACTCCCATGTTTCGCCTTTCTCCGCGCAGCCAATCTCTCCCACATATTGGGCAAATTTGGTCGCATTGAATAAGGTGGCTGGGCGCAAATAAGTTGCCCACTTTGGATCTTCCCCCCAGCTACCTACCTTGGCATCGATAACAGCAAAACATTCGTCGACCGTCGCGCCATCGTTTAACCTTGCGGCTATCAACGTTAAATTCGCAGGCACAGGTCGATAATTGCGCTCCGCTTTATCGTTCAAATAATTAAGGATGGCATGGGCATCCTTATTATCCATAGTTGAAGATGAAGAAGAAGATGAAGGGGTTGGACTTTGGTTAACTGGGGTGGTTCGAATTTGCTTAAGCAAAGTTGGATTCCCGCCCAATTTTCCGACTTGCCTTCGGATTTGGCAAAGTTTTTCATCTTCGACCATACGCTTGCTAAAGATCGCCGAGTCGTGATCTCTTCGTCTTGCCGCACCGAGGGTTAGAAGCGTGCACAAAGTGGTATTAAGGGTGACTAGATCTAATCCTAGCAAACGAGCCAAGAGATGGTCTGACATTGGAACACCGTTCATCACAAGCACGCCACGTTCATTTGATTCATGCATCAAGCACAAAATCTCGAACCAAACACCACGTTCAAAATAGTCAAGCGAACGGATGGCCAAATCTTTACGCCAATCCCCTGGATAAAACTGAAACGCTGGCATCTTCATAATTACACCCCGCACAATTTTGCAATGCCGCGCATGGCAAGTTCAAACTGCGCAGGCGTTGCATTTGGGTTTTCGTATGACCATTGCCTTTTAAGCTGCTCATAATGGATATGGTCGACGCGAGGGGCAACCACACTATCGCGAACGAACGTAGTTGCATCGACGGTCGCGGCAACACCTTTTTCACTAAGATGGTGCAAACATGAATTGCTCGTGTGTCCAACAACCGATTCATTCCCGCCGTTAGAATTTCTTTGAAAGGCAAGTTTATTGATTTGGGTAGAAAGCGCTCTACCCGACACTGACTGACCTGCCGTTAGGAATGGAGTTAAGCTGCTCATACTAAGCACCTCCATTCAAGAGCGCAGCAATAGCAGCGACTGGCCACAAAAGTTTATTCCCAGCTTTAATCGGCCGCACACCTAAGTAGTGACCTGTTTGAGAATAACCTTTTCGAATCGTTTGACTTAGGCGGTTGGTTGCTCGGGCAAATTCGAACGTCTGAATATGGTCGCGTCCGGCAGAGATTTCAGCAAGAACGGGGTTGATATTGACTTTAGAAGCCATGGCGTTGTTCCTCAATAAGAGGTCTGTACCAATGGGATAGATTCACATTGAAGTACAAGACAACACGCAATTTATGCCTGAAGAATTCCCGAATGTTAAACTCGGGAATAAAGGAAACTTACGGGAATCTCTCGGGAATAAATCAGGGAATCAACCCCTCCTTACGAAAGCTGCTTAGTATGTTTTGAATGGTTTTTACTTTGACGCTTAGTGTTGAATCGAGTCTTTTAAGTATGCGAAGCACCTTATGTCCATCAGCCGTGCCGTGATGAAGACTTTCGATATTGCCCCAATTTTCGATAATTGACCGCTTAGCACCACGAAATTTGTTATCGTCAATTGCCTGCTTCCGTTTTAATTCCATACTCTTATGACTGATATGTTCAAGAGGTAAACTTGCAGCCTGTTGTGGGGTTTCATTCTTAAGACTATCAGTGATGCCTTCGTCAGAAGTGTCGTTTGTTAACCAACCTGAACTGGTGACCTCCTCATTAAGTGTCTCGTTTAGATTCGTGACAATTTTTGATTCAAATGTCAAAGGTGAGAGTGGATTATCAGAAAAAATATACACCGTACCCTCTTCCATTATCCGGGCATGAATGTGACGTCCCGAAAACTCAAACGAAAAGCCAAATGGCTCACCCCATTTATTCAACATCGGCAAAAATGTGAATGAAACTAATGCTTCGGCAGCGTTAGGGTTCTCACTACGCAGAAAACTTGCGCTTGCTTGAGCGCGAGAAATGATTTGCGCCATTGTTCCGCGCACTCCATCGATGTCCGTTATCTCGAGATTGCCACTGCGAGCTGCCTCCACAAGCATTTTTAAGTAGCGTACAAGTGCTCTCTTAAAAACCGATTCAATAAATCCCCTGCTTGTGTTTGCGTCAGCATACGCCATACTTACTGCAACATTGTGTAGCAATATGCGCTCGCCAAGTGTCGGGACTTTAGAAACTTTAAATCGCATAAATTTGCCCTTAAAAAGGTTTCATATAAAAAAATTCTGACATGTTCCAGTTTCATGTATCTATTACTTCATGATAAAACGGCTTTTTAGAAAACTTGAAATTTAATTGATTCATGTTGATTAAAGCTCATTTAAGAGTTGGCATTGGCTTCCGAGGACAAGCGAAGCCAAAAACGAATGTACCGATTTTTTTTGAAAAGTTTAAACAACTTAAATCGATGAAAAGCACAGTCGCCTAACTTTTATCAATTGGGATGAAGCGACATCTCACGCGAATATTTACTGAAGTGAATTTGAATTTTTCCATAACGCCGATGATTTAATGGATCGGGTTACACAGGGGTTACATGGAAATAAATTTGCGTTAAAAAAATAAAAGGGCTACAAGCCGAAGCGTGCAACCCTTTGATTTAATTACATATATTTGGTGGGCCTCCCGTGAGTCGAACACGGTACCAACGGATTATGAGTCCTCTAGTTTGACGTTTTCAACCCTAGCAAAATCAACGGGTTAGACCGTAAGTCCTTGATTTCATTCAAATTGTTAGTATTGCTAGGTATCACTTGGTACTGTTCAGTAGTCTTGTGTTGTAGCCTATTTTGTAGCCTTGTAGCCTGAAATACGCTAAAGTAGAAGTTCTTACACAAAAACTTTTTTTGAACTCAACCTACAAGGCACATGCATTATGACAGAACAGGTTAAAACTCGCATCCCATTCAACAAGCTGAACTTGGATGCAATCCCCTTCTCTACAGACGGTAAGCAAGTAACTTACTACGATACCAACAAGACCAACCTTTCACTTCGTGTTGGTGCAAGTAGCAAAACCTTCATTGTCTATACAAGACCTAAACACGGAAATCCTGTTCGTATTACTTTGGGCAAATACGGTGAAATCACCATCAAGCAAGCTTCTGATTTGGCTTCAAAAGAACTTGCAAAGTTAGCTGATGGGTTCAATCCTGTTGAAGAAAAAAAGAAAATTAAAATTGAAAAAGAAGTGGCAAAAGCTACTTCTGAACAAACATTTAAGTGGATGATGGACACTTATAAAGCTGAACAAATCATTGCTCATAAAGGTGGTTCAGAAAGCACACTTCACAACATTGCTACAACAATGGATTACTTTGACACTAGAAAAGTCATGACTCTCAAGTTAAATGAAGAAGATAAAACTTGGTCTAATGATATGGAAGTTCATCTTGAATCTTGGCATGATTTATCTTTTCGCTCAATTACAAGACAACAAGTGATTGACCGTTTTAATGTATTAGAAAAAGCAAGACCAACAAGAAATAAAAAGGTACTTGCTCCAATCACTAGAACACACCAAATGTCTTTCAAGTTTGCAAGTTCAGCATTTAATTATGTTATCCAAAGAGATGAACTTGATGTTAAAGAAGACTTAAGAAATCCATTTGACATTCTTTCAAATAGAAAGAAATGGAAGAAAGCAAATGCAAGAACTAATTTTGTAGACTTCAATCGTTCTGAGTTTGGCACTTGGTGGAAAGCTGTTGAAGAATATGATTTTCATAATTACCTTGTTTCAGATTACATTCTTTTCTCTTTACTTCAAGCAGGAAGAAGTATTGATGTTGCTCCTTTAAAATGGAAGGATGTTGATATGGAACTTGAAAGAATTACTTATTTTGATACAAAGAATGGTGAAGAATACATTTTTCCAATAACAAAAAAAGTAAAAGAAATTCTGAATCGTCGCCTGAAATATAATAAAGATACAATTCATGTCTTTGATTATTCAGGAAGCAAATTAGGTCATGTTCCTCAAGATTGCCAACATCACTTTAAAGTCATTGGACAAAAATCAGGTAAATTGATTTCACATCATGATATAAGAAGGACTTGGGGAACAGCAGCAATGTCATTAGATATGAATGAAAGAATGGCTGATTACTGCCTTAAACATACAATCAATGATGTGAATAGACATTACTTTATGAGAAATGAACCAAAAATTCTTAAAGCAATGCAATCCATAGAAAACTTTTTTGAAGGAAAAATTGTTCAATCTCTTAAAGATGAAGATGAACAAGAATATCAAAGGGAGATTGCAGAATGACTAAAAATAATAATATAAAACAAGCATATAGCACTTTAGATAGTGAAGAATATATTGATACTGAAACTTTGTCTGATTGGATTAAAGAACCAGTTTCTAGACTTGCAAAATGGCGGCTTGAAGGTGTTGGTCCTATTTATACAAAAAAACCAAAGCATGTAATTTATAAAGTTGGTGATGTAAGAGATTGGCTTAAATCAAAAACAGTTCAATCTACTACTCAAGCAGATAAAAAAGGACTATGAAATGACACCATCAGAAGTTCTCTATAAATTAAAAAGTCTTCCTGCTAATTCACCAATAACAGCAGAACACATTATTTCAATACTTGGAGCTTTGCAAGCACCTCAAGTAATTAGTAATCAAGAAGGTGCATATAGCACTTGGGATAAAGAAAAACAAATTAATACTGAAACACTTTCTGAATGGATTGGTGAAAGCCCAAACAGATTGAAGCAGTGGCGATATGATGGATATGGTCCAAAGTTTCTTAAAAAAGAAAAACATGTTGCTTACAAAGTAGGTGATGTAAGAGATTGGATTGCTTCAAGAACAGTTCAATCAACTACTCAGGCAGATAAATTGTCCTTTGTTTCTGCTTTTGATAATTGTTTTGTTGAACCAATTATTTATCATGACGAACAGCCCTACTCTCTTTTTGAGAGTATTGAATTATTGTCTAATGATTCTGAAACAAACATTACAGGATTTGAACTTTTCATTACCAATGAAAAAATCACTACCTCTTACATGAATTCTAATTTCAATGAATTAGAAAATGTGATTGATATTAATCATAAACAAACCTACTTCATAAATGGAATTGAACAGCAAGGAACACTTGCCCATGTTGTAGCAAAATTTCCTTCTGATAATATTGGTGAATGGCTTCCAAGTCTTTTGAACAAAGGATTGAATTTTTCAGTTGCAGATAACAATGAAATTCAGGCTTTAGAATTCGCTGATGATAATCTTAAAAATTATTTAGGTAAAAGAGATTTAATGCTAAAGCTATCTAGCAAACTTCCCATGAAGAACACCAAGGGTAAAACTGAAAAACAGCAGTTCTAGAACAAATGGAATAGAACATGGATATGATTCAAATTGAACTTAAAAATCTTCACAAGAAATTGTATGAAGGTATTTTGAAAGAAGGTGAATTCTATTTTACTAAAGACCAGCTTCTTGATGCTTTTTCATATTCCTCTGATAAAGAGATTTACAAAAAAGCCATTCGTAATATTCTTGCTTTCAACAAGGATATGAACAAAAAGAAACTTGAAATCTTGAAGGTTGGATTTGTTCGCCTTGACCCTTCACAAGTGAGTGAAGAACTGAAAGAGCTGACTGCAAGCAATAGAAGGTTTGAACGGGTGCAACTCATGATGAATGGCATTCT
>JAIETO010000270.1 GCA_019745005.1 Burkholderiaceae bacterium | reverse complement strand
CAAATTGCATGACTGACGACGCTACCGAAATACCGCGTTGCTTTTCAATTTCCATCCAGTCTGACGTGGCATGGCGGCCACTTTTTCTAGCCTTCACCGTGCCCGCTAACTGGATTGCTCCGGAAAACATCAGCAATTTTTCGGTCAAGGTCGTTTTACCCGCATCGGGGTGAGAAATAATCCCGAAAGTGCGCCGGCGTGCCACTTCGCGCGCGATCAATTCGCTAGAAACGGCCAGCGTAGCGTTCGCCGCATCGCTGGCAGCATCAAACGCTTCGGGCACGCTGCCTAGGTCGGTTTGGCTCACGGAATCGGGTACCGCCGTGATGGTGTCAGTATTGGTTGTATTGGCAGTATTGGGTGTCGAATTGGTATTCATGGTGACGCTAAATGATTTGGGTAACTGAGTAGTTTAACGTTTATTACCGACGAAGTCGATTCAGGCACAACGCCATGAAAAGTAGAACGGCTCCTCAACTTTCATTTCCATGTTGCAATAACAAGTAAAAAACCTTAAGCAAACTGAAGATTTCACTTTTATTTGCATTTATCTGAGCAAAAAGCGCCACAATTTTCTGCCCTATTTGTAACAAATCCGCCATCATTAGCCGTCGGCAAAATTGTTTCACCGCCTTGGTGATTTAGGTTGTTTATGTTCCAAGTAAAACGCGTTTAGAAAAAGAGTGAAATCGAAAAACTCTATGCATTGCGGTATCAAGTGTATTGCATAGAAAAAATGTTCCTTGACCCTAAGGACTATCCTACCGGTTTAGAGAGCGATGAATATGACGCACACGCGATTCACATCGGCGCCTATGGCGACGACGGCACACTATATGGATCCTTGCGTTTAATCCGCTCGACAAAAATGCACTTCCCGATTTTCGATCATTGCGAAGTAACCGATTTGCCGCACGATGCCACATCATTGGAGTATTTCGAAATTTCCCGCTTGTTGATTAGCAAACGTAAGCGTGCGGCAGTGCGTCCTAAAAACAGTTTTGCGCCCGATCAAGTGATTAAAGCGCGCAAAGAATTCGCCGATTTTGGCATTTCTGATTTACTCGGCGAAATGATACGAAGCTTGCTGGTGCACTCAAAACAACGGGGTATCAAATACTGGTTTGCTGCAATGGAGCCGAGCTTAATTCGTTTGTTACAGCGCAATCATTTTAATTTCCACCCCATCGGTCCTATGGTTGATTACTATGGACAGGTGATGCCTTGCATTGCCTCGATGACGGAAATTGAAGCGCAAATGAAAGAAAACAATAAAGAGTTTTATTTCGAGTTCGCCAAACATTTGATGGACCCCACATTTAGTGATTTACAAGAAACCCGCTGGCCGCCGCCAAACTTTATGTTGCCGGGACAAGGATCGAGTCTTTAAAGCGACGCGGTGCGTTACGGCCGCGCATTCGAAGATATACAAAGTGTCGACGGTGGTTTCAGATTAGAATCGCGACTGGTCAATTTTCTCTTCCTTCCATCTGCCTATCGCTATGAAAACGTCCTCCTTTCTAATTCTTGTTGCAAGTTTCATTGTTTCTCTTTTGTTGACGCCCAACCACGCGCTTGCTTGGGGCGCAGATGGGCACCAAAGCGTTGGTGCCATTGCTGATGCCTTAATTAAAGACACCAAAGCTGGACAGCGTGTAAAAGCCTTATTAGGTGAAAATACGCTAGAACAAATGTCTGTCTGGGCGGATTGTGTGAAGGGCATCGCGCCAGAAAAAGATTTTGCCTACACCTCGGCAGGACGTTTCCCTGAATGTGCGTTTTTAGAAAACCCAGCGGCGATTGCAGCAATGGCCGATTATGCGAAACGCAATCACAGCGATTGCAAGCCCGCATTCGACGAAGAAAGCTGCCATAAGCAATACCACTATACGAATCTCGCTTTACAGCATAACGAGTACAAACAGGGCCGCGTTGGCAGCAACGATAGAGACGTAGTGCATGCCATAAGCGCCGCGATTATGGTTCTGCAGGGAAAACCCGCACCTGCGCCGTTTAACATCAAAGATCAGCGTGAAGCTGTATTGATGCTGGCACATCTGGTTGGCGACATCCACCAACCTCTGCATGTAGGCTCCGTGTACCTGAACGCGGAAGGCAAACAAACCAACCCAGACGAAGGCAATTATGACCGCGGCACGCATACGGTCGGCGGCAATGCCTTGCAATGCCCCTGCGGCAACCTGCATGCCTTGTGGGACGATATTCCCGTGCCTTTGAAGCGTGGTAAAGGCAACGAGGTCTTGATCCAAAAAGCCAAAACTGTCGCCAAAACTAATGCACCCATCGAACAATGGTCAACGTGGTGGGCAAATGATGCCTTGCGCGACGCCAAAATTGCCTTCGCAAGTACACAATTTAGTGCGAGCACGCCGAACCAAAGAGGAAATAGCTGGTCTATCGCATTGCCACTGGAATATGAAAAAACCATGGCGAAACTCAAGGAAGATGCAATGGTCAGAGCGGGAGCACATTTGGCGCAGATATTCACCACAGTATGGCCGGAATAAATATTGATCAGGATATAATGTAATTTCAGCAACAAAATTGTCGGCACCATTCAAAATCTAAGCAAAAATAAGTTAGCGATTGGTTTTAGTTCTTTACAAAAATTTGGAGTTTTTATGTCATTTTCCCCCTTAGCCGCCTTCGGCACAGGAGTTAAAAAGCTGTGGCACGCAGTCGATGTGAGCCGCCGTTTCGTGGTGAATTTTATTTTTCTGTTGATCGTCATCATCTTCCTAATCGCAATTTTTTCAGGTGGCGGAAAGAAGCTTGAGGATAAGACGGCACTGGTGCTGGACATCAAAGGTGTCTTAGTCGAACAACATGAAAGTGGCGTGCGCGAATCTTTGTTAGCCGAAGCGCAAGGCGAGGCGAAGAAATCGACGCAATTGCGCGAGGTACTCACCGTTCTCGACGCTGCCGCCAAGGACAGCAAAATCAGCAGCGTCGTGTTGCTCCTAGATGACATGCAAGGCGCGGGCTTACCCATGTTGCGCGAAGTCGCTGCCGCGCTAGGCCGTTTTAAGGCCAGCGGTAAAAAGGTCATTGCTTGGGGTTCTAGCTATGATCAACGCCAGTATTTCTTGGCTGCGCATGCTGACGAAGTGTATTTGCATCCTATGGGCACGGTCATGTTGAATGGCTTTGGACGCTATCGCAACTATTACAAAGACGCACTCGATAAAGTTGGCGTAACCGTCAATGTCTTGAAAGTTGGTACTTACAAAAGTTTTGCCGAACCCTACATCGCGAATGGCCCCTCGCCTGCCGCCGCTGAAGCTGACCAATTTTTATACAGCGCGATGTGGAAAATTTATACCGATGGCGTTGAAAAAGCGCGCAAATTGCCTGCCGGTGCCCTCATGGAAGGGATCAACAATTTACCCGAGCTGCTGAAGAAAGAAGGCGGCGATATCGCCAAAATGACGCTCAATCTGAAGCTAGTCGATGGCTTAAAGACGCGCGACGAAATGCGCCAATTGATGATTAGCAAAGGCAGCAAAGACGAACAATCAAAAAGCTTCCGGCAAATTGGGCTGGAAGAGTATTTGTCCAAGCAAAAGCCACAAGTTTTTGGCGAAGGCGTGGGCGTCATTATTGCGGCTGGCGAGATCAGTGATGGCAATGCCCCTCCAGGCGCGATTGGCGGGCTTTCCACAGCCAACTTGGTTCGTAAAGCACGTGAAGATGACCAAATTAAAGCGATTGTGCTGCGCGTCGACTCCCCTGGTGGCAGCGCCTTCGGTTCTGAGCTAATACGCCGCGAGCTTGAACTCACGCGCAAAGCAGGCAAACCCGTGGTCGTTTCCATGGGCAATGTGGCAGCCTCAGGCGGCTATTGGATTTCCATGGCAGCCGATGAAGTGTTCGCTGATGAAGCCACCATTACTGGTTCTATCGGCGTCTTCGCCATCTTCCCGACGGCCGACAAAGTCATCGACAAATTGGGTATCCACACAGGTGGAACGACCACCACATGGATGGGCGACGCCTTCAACCCTTTGCGTCCACTGAATCCCCGTTTTGGAGAAGTGATTCAGGCAGGCATTGATCATATCTACCTCGACTTCACAACCAAGGCGGCTGAAGCGCGCAAAACTACGCAGGCCAAAATCAACGAGGTGGCGCAAGGCCGTGTCTGGACCGGTCAGCAAGCGAAAGAACGTGGCCTCGTCGATACCATAGGCAGCTATGGCGATGCGATCAAATCAGCAGCAACCAAAGCCAAACTGACAGGGGATTATCGCGTGAGCTATATCGAGCGTGAGCCATCAAAATTTGACCGCATTTTGACCATGTTTGGTGGCTCCGCTGCGAAAATTTTGGCAGACCAATTCCATGTCGCCTTAGTGCCAACTGGTATACCACCCGCGGCAGCCAACGACATCCTCAAAGAATTGGGATGGTTGGCTGACTTGAATAAGAGCCAAACGGGCTATGTAACGATGGCGCACTGCTTCTGCCGCGAGCCATGATGCGCTTATCCATCTAAGCGGAAACGCAAAAAAAATTAAAGCGGTCACAGGTTTTTACCTTGACCGCTTTTTTTATTCAACTGTTCGAAATAACAAAATTTTTTTTCATTTTCTGAAACTTAAATGCCCAAACTATGATCAAATCATGCGGGTTAAACTCAAGGCAATTTTGCGTGAGTGCAAACTCAAATTTATTTAAAGACAAGGGAGATCGTCGTGTTAAGAACCAAGGTGAATTTCAAACTCAAAACTATGAGCATTGCTGTGTTGTGCGTGGTCAATGGCGTGGCATTTGCGCAAACCCCGCCAACGCCACCGACTCCTGCACCAGCAACGCCGACGACGACCGTCACCGCTATTCCGCAGAACTCCATCGCCAACACTGCCTTGCCGACACCACCCGCCCCTGCTGGCGCTTTGAAGCCTTACAAAGAAGTGATTAAAGACGCCAAAGAAATGAAAGGCTTTTTCACCTTGTTTCAAAAGGACGAAAAGGTGTGGATGGAAATCAAACCCGAGCAACTCAATAAGCCCTTCTTTTTTAGCTACAACATCACTAACAGCATCGGTGAGCGTGGCTTGTACGGCAGCCAAATGGGCGACGGGCAACAGGCAGTCTTCAAAAAAATTGGCAACCAAATTCAATTGATCGCGCAAAATCTTGCTTACTACGCAAAGCCAGGTACGCCGCAGGCGCATTCAGTAGAGCAGGGGTTTTCCGATAGTTTGATCGCCAGCGCGCCTATACTCAGCGCACCACATCCTGATTCAAAAGCTTTTCTGATTGATGCGAGTACCTTGCTGTTTTCGGATATTCCTGGATACTCAACTCGGATTGAGTTCGCCTATCGCTTGACCTATGCCATCGATCGGGCCAATACTAGTTTTACCAAACTCAATGTGGATGACTCACTCACCGGCATCGGCGTGAGTTCACATTTTTATGTGCCGCGCTTGGCCGCGCCACCCTTGGTGCCCACACCCGTTCCTTTGCCTTCGCCACCGACCACTACACCTGATCCGCGTAGCTTTTTTGTCGGCTTTTACTACAACTTCTCGGCTCTACCAAAAGACGTGATGCAACCACGTCTTGCCGATGACCGCGTAGGTCATTTCGTGACCACCAGTTTCGACCTTACGGAAGATACTTCACCAAAGACTTCACGTCATTTCGTGAATCGCTGGCGCTTAGAAAAGCAAGATCCCAGTGCGGCGCTTTCTGAGCCCAAACAACCGATTGTTTATTGGCTAGACAAAAATATTCCGCAAAAGTATCGCAAGTCGGTTGAAGAAGGTGCTTTGGAATGGAATAAAGCCTTTGAAAAAATCGGCTTTAAAAACGCTATTGTCGTAAAACAGCAAAGCGAAACAGACAATTTTGATACCTTGGATTCACGTCATGCCTCCATTCGCTGGTTCGTTGGCGCCGACGTCGGTTTCGCGATTGGGCCGTCACGTGTGGATGAGCGCAGTGGCGAAATTCTTGATGCTGATATTGGCATGTCTGATGTATTTGCCCGTGGCGCGCGCCGCCTCATCGCGGAAGATAGTTTTGAAGCAAGCTTAAAGCCCGCGACGAGCTACCCCACGTCCATCAAACACAACCATCAAAGCGGCGCGGAATGCACGTTTGCCCATGAAGCAGCAATGGAGATGGGCTTTGCCATGGATCTGCTAGAAGCGCGCGGCGAATTTGAGATGGATAGCCCAAAAGCCGAAGCGCTTGCGCAAGCCTATGTGAAAGACGTGATCATGCATGAAGTTGGCCACACTTTAGGCATGCGACATAACTTCCGTTCATCAACCATCTATTCACTGAAGCAATTACAAGACGCGAAATTCACCAAAGAAAACGGCATGGCAGGTTCCGTCATGGATTACATTCCGTTTAACCTCGCCACCAAGGGAGAAACGCAAGGCGAGTATGTGATGTCCACCCTCGGACCGTACGATTACTGGGCGATTGAATACGCCTACAAGCCGCTCGATAAGGCGACCGAAAAAGAGGAATTAGCGAAAATTGCTGCTCGGTCAACAGAACCCTTGTTGGCTTATGGTACGGATGAAGACTCTGGCCCAGGCATCGTCGCTGATCCCGATGTGAATACCTTTGACTTAGGTTCAGACCCCCTCGCCTACTTACAAAAGCGGCTAAGTATTTCGCGCGAATTGTGGGATAGGCTGCAAACCAAACAACTGAAGAACGGCGAAAGTTATGAATCCTTGCGCCGCAGCTTTGACTTTGGCTTGGGTCAGTTTGCCCGCACCATTCCACTTGCGGCAAAGTATATCGGCGGTACGACCTTCCTACGTGACCACGCAGGCACAGACCGTGCTCCATTTACGCCCGTGCCAGCAGAACGCCAACGTCTTGCCTTGAAGTTGATCGCAGACTCCATTTTCACGGCAAAAAGTTTTGTCTTCTCACCTGAGTTAATCAGTCGTTTGGGTGTCGATCACTTTCAACGACAAAACCGCACTGATGTTTCAGTCTCAGCACGTTTGCTCGCCTTGCAAACGACTGCGCTGGATCAGTTGATGTCCGATGGCGTAGCGGCGCGTATGCTGAACACCAAAGAAAAGCTGCGTGATCCCAAAAAAGTGCTACCACTGCATGAACTTTATGCCACGTTGCAAACCAGTATTTGGAGCGAACTGAATACGGGTACGGATATCACTGGCGCACGTCGTAACTTGCAGCGCGAACATTTGAAGCGCTTGGCAAACACCATCGTGCGTAGCGCGCCCACCACGCCGGCCGATGCGCGCAGCCTGCAACGTGAGCAAGCCGTTCAATTGCTCGCATCGATTCGCGCTGCCAGCGGCAAACCGATGAGCCCAGAAGCAAAGGCCCATTTGGCTGAAAGCCAAGCAACCTTGACCGAGGTGTTAAAGGCTTCGTTAGTCCGCGCGGGGGTATAAAGCGAACAACACTTGGTGAAGCAAAGGCTTATTTTGACTTCACCAAGATGTGCTTAAAGATAGGCGGGTGAGATCAATTCTTGCCTGCCTATTTTTGTTTTTACTAACAAAAATATTCATTTTCCTTCGCACATTTTGTTGATATTAAATCAGCATAAAGCTTGGCGAAAAGCATCTGTAAACAACGCAGTTGCATTGCCCTTAGCAGCAAGAATGTAAGTTTTTACTCCGCCAACCGACTATTGTCCTCACGTTGGATCCCTTCCAACGAATTCTCATGCCATAAGCGGCGTTACCTCAACGGAGTTCCCATGAAGAGCTATGAAAAATCAGCCGAAGCGCTTGCCGCGCTGACGGCCGAACAATTCAGAGTCACCCAACGCAACGGTACCGAACACCCAGGTACAGGCGAATATTTGCACAACCACGAAGCGGGTATCTATGTCGATATCGTGTCAGGCGAGCCGCTGTTTGCCTCATCTGACAAATACGAATCTGGCTGCGGCTGGCCCAGTTTTACTAAACCGATTGCGCACGATTTCGTCGCAGAAGTCATCGATGTGAGCCATGGTATGCGCCGCGTCGAAGTACGCTCTACTCATGGTGACAGCCATCTAGGACATGTATTTACGGATGGGCCGCGTGACCGTGGTGGTCTGCGCTATTGCATTAACTCTGCGTCTTTGCGCTTTATTCCACGCGCCAAAATGCAAGAGCTTGGCTATGGTGATTATTTAAATCAAGTTGAAGGAGAATAAGATGACAACAGAACGCGCAGTATTAGCAGGTGGCTGTTTTTGGGGAATGCAAGATTTAATTCGTAAATTGCCAGGCGTACTCACCACGCGCGTGGGCTACACCGGTGGCGAAGTGCGCAATGCGACATACCGTAACCATGGCAATCACGCAGAGGGTATCGAAATCAATTTCGATCCTGAGGTGATTAGCTATCGTCGCATTCTTGAGTTCTTCTTCCAAATCCACGACCCAAGCACGCCTAACCGCCAAGGTAATGATCGCGGAACGTCGTATCGCTCCGCCATCTATTACTGCGACGAAGCGCAACGCTTAGAAGCCATCAACACCATTGCAGACGTTGACGCTTCTGGCTTATGGCCAGGCAAAGTCGTAACTGAAGTTGCCCCCGTAGGCGATTTTTGGCTGGCAGAACGCGAACACCAAGATTACCTCGTGCGAATTCCCCATGGCTACACGTGCCATTTCATTCGTCCAAACTGGGTGTTACCACGGCGCAAAACCGCTTAAACCTAGATTTTCTATTAGGATTTGTGACGATGGTGGATGCACTTTACGAGGCAGTTTCGTTACGAATGAGGCGCCAATAGCGAGCTATTGGCAACGAAGAGCAGCGAAAATGACCGAAAATGCGCCGCCAGCTCACAAATAGCGCTGTAAGCGCGCCTAATGGAAAATCTGGGTTAAATACACATAACATTGTAAGAACCGCCAACTGGGAAAAAGAAAAGGCAGATGAGTTTGATCTCATCTGCCCTTTTTGCCAAAATCACTATACACCAAGCGGTATTAATTAAAAGCGCTCTATATACAAGCGCAAAACGAGTAAAAATTTTAAATTTACTGGGAGTATATAGAATTTAACGCTTAACTTAAATAATGTCCCGCGCAAGTTTCAGCTTATCTAGGCACCTTATTTTGCGGCACGTTTTGCGTAGTAATCAGCAACGGCTGGGTGAGCCGCAACACGCTTCATGTGCTCATTCAACTTTGGTGCCACTTGTTGTACCAAGTCTGCTGGCACATGATCCAAGCGCCCAGAATTCAAACCGCCTATATCAACAAACACTTTGAGATCCGCCACGGTCAAGCGATTATCCGCAAAGTATTCGCCGCCCTGCGCCGCCAAACGATTTTCCAACCAGCGCAAATACATCGGCATTGAGCCATTCACCAGGGCAAGGCGCGCCGCTTTTTGCTCTTCGCCTGTCATGCGAAAAGTCGGCGTTAATCTAATTGATGCGTCTTCCACTACAGACAAGACTTCGTCGCAAAGTAGGGCTTGATAAGCATCAGTTGGGTACAAGCCAGCTAATTTACCAACGTAGCGTGTAATCGCGTCAGATTGCGTCACTTGCACACCATCTACGTGCATTGTGGGCACTTGACCAAACGGCGTGGTCTTACGTACTTCTGGAAAGTCCGCGAAGCCAAAGCGGTAATCGTCAAACGCGATGCCACCGATATGCATAGCAAGGCGAGCGGGTTCGGCACGTCCACCGAAATCAAAGTAAGTCATTTTTAACTGGGGCATCAATTTCTCCTAAAGAGTTAAAACGTCTATTGCCTAGACGCGAAAAAACAGCAGTGTAAAACACAAATCATTTCACCGTTGAGTTTGCAGCAAGTAAGAAGCAAACTGAACACGCTTTTTGAGCAAGTTTTTGCTTCAAATTGGGGATAACAGCGCGTGACTTTGTGGTAGTCCCGCGCTACTTGCATCAATTGCTTTTTTAGCGCTGACTCGGCACCCATAATGATGGTCTCGACCATTGTAGGCTTCGTCGTGTTTATCCTTTTTCTCATTTTTACTCTGAAGTGTGGAGAGGAACGCGATAAGCGAATACGCTTTCTGAAAAGTGCGGCAGATGAGCAATTTTTTTTGCTCACAGAACGACATCAAACGATGCACGTTTCGCTTTCGATGGGGCGAAGGCAGAGGTCATCATGAATACCGCCAACCTGCTTGGAAAGCATGCTGAGGATCTGATCTACACATCAACTTACTTTGCACGCAATGAGAGGGGCGAATATTTTATGGTTGTAAGCAATCAAGATCGTGCGCTTTTTTTCAAACACGGCGAGCAAACGAGCGTCGCGATTGCTTTAGGAGTAGATTACAACGCGCCTTAAAATTAACTGATAATCAAACTACTCGCGCAGCAAAGCGTCGTGGAGCACGAAAAGCTTGAGAGCTTTTTTTGTTTTTGGATCAAAGTGGAACTTACTCGCATCAAAATAAAGGCTAGCTTGATCATGAGAAAAAAACTTTGCTTGCTCTCTATCGCATGCTTATTTTGGCTAAGCGCAGCGCCCTGCTTTTCATCTGAGTGGTCAGCGACGAACTTAGACAATTTTGTTCTGAAAGGGATGCAACGAACAAATACACAAGGCTTGGCCATTGCGGTCATTGACAATGCGAAAGTTAAGCACATTGCTACATGGGGCAAGCGGAATGGAAACGGTGACCCATTAACTGCAGATACGGTCATGTACGGCGCCTCGCTGACGAAAGCGGTTTTCGCCTATACAGTCATGCAATTAGTCGATGAAGGAAAATTGAATCTCGACACGTCGATATCACACTACTTACCAAAACCCTTACCCGAGTACGCGGACGAAGCGCGTAAATATGCCGCTTGGCAGCATCTAGCTGGTGACGAACGTTGGCGCAAACTTACGCCACGCATTTTATTGACGCACAGCGCGGGTTTTGCAAATTTTGGGTTTCTAGAACCCGACGGCAAGATCAAATTTCATTTTGAACCTGGAAGTCGTTACGCTTATTCCGGCGACGGCATGATTTTGCTTCAGTTTGTTATCGAACGCGGTCTCGGCTTAGATCTCGGACGAGAAATGCAGGCGCGCGTATTCGATCGGTTCGGCATGAATTCGACCAGCATGACGTGGCGCGCCGATTTTTCGAAAAATCTCGCCGATGGTTGGCGCGCTGATGGCACCATAGAGCCACATGATGAACGCAGCAAAACTCGTGCGGCGGGTTCAATGGATACCACTATTAGTGATTTTTCTCGCTTCGCTGCAGCGTATGTTCGAGGCGAAGGTTTAAGTGAACAATCACGCATCGAACTCACGAAGGCGCAGTTACCAATTCATAGTATTTCGCAATTTCCCTCACTACAAGCGCTCGCCGCACCAGAGAAACGACACCCTCATTTAGCGGCCGGACTAGGCGTAATAAGCTTCGCAGGCCCTCAAGGGCGCGGCTTTCAAAAAGGCGGGCACAACGACTCAACTGGAAACACTTGGATTTGCCTTGAGCAGGGGCAACGTTGCGTTGTGATACTCGCCAATGACGTTCGCGCAGAACAGCTCTTTCCAAGTATCGTGATGTTGGTTTTGGGAGAAACCGGCATGCCGTGGCGTTGGGAATATGGTGATGTCGATTGGGCTAAAACACCAGATTAGGTTTGTTTAAGAAGCGCATAGGCGAATTTCCCGCAAGTGTTGATGATGTTCAATTGATATGCTGAGAGACCTCTGCATAAAGTAGCGAGCGGGCGAAGTTTGCTTTGTGAAGCGCACCTGGTCGACTGCACAACAAGCACGGTAGCCGGTGTCGCAGGAGCAAAATTCGCCCGCGCAGTCAGTTGTGCAGAGGTTTCGCTGATGGAGTTGTCAGCGATGACAGTGCTCAAGGTTCTTCAACGCAGCGCAGGAGACGAAAGTCTAATTTTTTGGTTAGACAATTTTTACTACAAAGATTTGCGCGCTACATCGCAAATCTGCTTTGCCGATGGTGCCTGCGACTGCGGGTCGTTGTGCGATGTCGCAATGCGCTCCTTACCCGATGCCCCAAAAGACGATAAGGCGTTCAGTGCTCGGCAGATATTGATTACCCGCGCATAGGTTTGATCGGCATCGCTGGTTTGATTTAATAAGGCAAATAGAGTTTTACCATCAAGTTTGCTGTTTTTTTCAAGCAATAAGGCGACGGCACCCGTAACATGGGCCGCGGCGAAGGATGAGCCTGAGACAAAGTCGTAACTGCCACCAGGTGTAAGGGTCAAGATGTTGTCGCCTGGGGCAAACAAAACATCATTGGCGGCAGCGTCATTAGCCAGATCGTTTGCTGGCTTTTTCTGCGTGCCAATAGCACGCGCGGTCTGCACGGCAATGACGCCTGGTACATCGCTTGGAAAGCCGCTCGGTCGCGCGCCGCCTGTGTTGGTGGCAATTTGCCTTTGCGCGCTCGCCAAGGACGGTACAGAGGCGATGATGATGATGCCTTTTTTTATCGACACTTGTAAAAGTTGGGTGAGTAAAGGGTCAGTTGGGCCACCCAAGCTCAAATTAATAATGTGAACTTTTGCATCTAAGGCTGCGACCAAGGATTTCGCCAACGTGAATGAATTACACAATGAGCCACTCTGCCCTTCAAGCCGATTTTTCCAACATGCTTTGAGGCTGACAATTTGTACATTTGGTGCGATACCAACGATCCCTTCCGCATTATTTTCTTTTGCCGCAATCACACCCGCAACGCCGGTACCGTGTAAATCTTGTTTAAAGCGTACAGCATCCTGATCAACAAAATTTTGTGTGCTTGTAACGCGCCCGACTAAGTCGGGGTGCATAAAATCCATGCCCGTATCAATGATGGCCACACGTATCTCTTTGCCGCTGGCGACGCGTTGCGCGCTGGGTGCATCAATCTCCCATAAGCCATGTTGTAAGGCAGCGTATGGGTCGTTATAACGGTTGGCTAGTGGCGAACTTGGTGCAAGTTCTGCACCTTGTGTATTAAAAGTTTGTAAGGGTTGCGCCAAGCGCACGCGTTGGTCTTTGGTGAGTGCTTCGAGTGTGATCTCGATGGATGAGTTACCCATCACTTCCATCACCACGCAGTGCATATTCAAAACATCGATCGGCCATGCGGTGACTTCGCGCAAACCATATTCTTTGGCGATTGCTTGCACCAACTCAAGCGCCTCGGCGTTACCCGAATACACTCTGAATTTGCCATAGCCACCTACCGAAGAACCCGCCCTGCCATCAACGAAACTGGGGGAATTGTTGACAGCAACCACGATCAATCGCTCGGGATGATCAAACTGGCTAGCTAAGTTCGTGCTGTTTGAAAATTGCGAGCCATGCGGCGCTGAATTTGATTTGATATCGAGCGAAGCGTCGTGCACAGAGACACATGCAACCACTACAAACGGTAGAAGCAGGCACAAAATATAGCGCACAAAAACACTGAAATTATTCCGCTCAACAAACATCGAATACCCCATCCTTGCGCATAACGAAAGGTCCGTTACGCGCCATTGCGATCTCCTTGAGAGACCTTTTCCGTGCAAACAAAATCGGCAAACTTAGGCGCACTCACTCGTGCATCAACAGTTTATTTTGACCCATTTCCATCGTCTAGCATTCTATTCTGGACGTATGATTTCAGCTAACAACCAGCCCTGATTGGCGCGCAAACTGGCGACCTGTTGCTCTACTTTGAAGCGCTGGCTTGTTGGTGCCAGCGCCACAATATTCGCCTTATTGGGACCCGCGACAATTTGCAAATCAAGCGCGTCGAGTTGTCGACTCAGTGTACCCATATCGAGACTAGGTGCTAGCACTGCACGAATGGTTGCCGATGATACTTGCGTCGCTTCGTTCGAAAGCGTGCGGTAATTGTTTGACGTGCTAAGAACCGCCTGCTGGTTTAACAATAAGCTGGTTTGATCGGTTTGTTTTTGCAGTTGATAAGTCAACAAACCAAGCCCACCAAACTGTATGACGAGCATCGCAGCCATGCCCCATTGCCATCTTGATTTGCTGCCGTTGTTTGATCGATTGCTAAGCGGTTTTACGTTGGCATTGGCGCTGCCTTCGGACCTTGGCGTTACCGACGTTGCGGCCGCAAGATTGCTCCAGAATTGTGCCAATCCTCGCTCCGCATCAATACTAGGCGTGGCTGTTTGCTCTATCCCCTTTGCAAGGCTTTGCTGAAACTGCAGTTCTTCTTGGCAGTTGAGACAACTTGATAGATGCGCCTCCACCAGTTGCTTTTCGTTGGCATCGGCAGATCCGTTGATGTACCAAGGCAAGGCTTCCCATACGCGACGATGAACTTCCTGTGCCGACAGCGTTGTGGCCTCATTGGGTGTTTCAGTGTGATTCATGACAAATTTTCCTTTCCTGCCGCCTTGTTAGGCAAACCCAATGCTGGCAAAACATTCCGTAACTTAACTCGCGCATGGAACATACGGGCTTTCACCGTACTCACAGGGCACGCCATGATCTCGGCAATTTCTTCTAATGAGTGGCCGAATATGTAGGCTAATTCCAGCGTAACCCGCTGATCCTCAGCCAATAAGCGTAATCCTTGCGCTAGCCATTCTTGTGTCTCATGCTCCTGCGCTGGGTGGTGGCTCGCATCATACGGATGCTTAAGTTGAGCGCTGTATTGCCCTTGCTCGCTTTGCCAAAACGATTCGCCATCCACAAACTCCTCGGTGCGGCGAAACGATTTCAGCATGGTGTGGTAGGCGATGCCCATAATCCAAGTGGATACTTTTGATTCGCCGCGAAACTCGTGCGCCTTCTGCCATACCACCATCATGGTGTCGTTGACGACCTCTTCAATGACATGTCCTTGTTTCGTGTGCCGACCCAAAAAACGTGTAAGTTTGCTATGAAACGCGAAATACAATTGGTTGAACGCCTGGCGATTAGCGAGGCGGATTTCAAGAATCAAATTTTGGTGATCACGATCCGTCAGTTCAGGCGCGAGCATACGCGACGCGGCACGCCCTTCTTGCGACACTTCTTGTGCTGGTTGCGGCGCTTTCGGCGTGCGCAAAAATGACAAAATTGCCATGCGTTTTTTTTTAGAAGTTAGGTGAATTTAAATGGGTTTGTGACTAAGTACCCAGCACGCATCAAAAAGTTACGAAGCGAACTAGAAAATTGCCGCATTTTAAAATTCAAACTGGATGCCAGCTAAAAAGCGATTATCGGCGCGTGAAAGGAAATTTTGTTTCGTACTCTTGTCGGTCACAAGGTAAGTCAAACTACATTGCCATTGTTGCCACTGATAAACCAATCCCAACTGTGCATAGCGATACAACTCAGGTCGAAAGGTCAGGTAATTGGATGCCCCAATGCCGAAATTTGCCGTCCAACGTGGCGCAATGGTTTGGCGCCACACTGCGCTGAGCGTAACGCGATCACTGGTTTTTTGAAACGCATAACCTGGCGTCTGTGCGCGCCCGTTCGGTGACCAAGCAATATTGAAAAAGAGTTGGCTTCTGAAGGCGAACGCAGCGCCCAATTCATCGTACTTATAATTGCGTAATTGATGCTTAAACGGATAAGCATAATGCGCATAGACGACTTGGCCGCTCCAGTCAATTTCTGACAGCCATTGGTAGCCAACATCTGCATTGACGAATACATCTTGCGTTTGATCGTCAGTCAACCTCACTGTATCCGCGACGACGCCAGCAAACCACTTTTGTTCATCGTAGTAATGTGTGGCCAGTCCCAACGAACCAACAGAACGCCCTATCGTAATGCCACGCAAGCTTTTTTCGTTGGATAAACTTACTTCAGAATGCCAGATTTGTGCGCAGGCGCTTTGACAAAGCATGCACTCGGCAAGCAAGGCTAAGCAAAGCTTCGCCGGCGAGATGGTTCGCGAAAAAAGTGGGAGTTTCATTGTATTTCTGCGCCTTGGCAGGAGAGACCTGCCTTATTTTTTATGCGAGTCTTACCTGTTATTAGACGCGACACGCCACGTCATCTAGGCGCAAGAATATAGAAAAGCCTCGAATGAGGCAATTGTGCTTGTGCAAACACGCGAAAGCTGATGTGAAGGTAATAGGTACAGCGACCAGTCAAGAAAGCACGGTTTTTTTAGTATGTGCGAAAAAACGCGTTGCCGAGGTCTCTTGCCTTCGTTCGTCAGATTATTGATGTTCTCGCTGACGCAAACGATGCGCCGCCACCTTCGCACGATTTCCACAAATCGTCCTCGTACACCAGCGTCGCGGCGGACCTCGCTTGATGTCATTAAACCAAATACTGCAGTTCGGGTTCTCGCACTTACGCACTTTTTCCACGGGGTAGTTTGTCAGCAAATCCGCCACTAAATGGGCAACCTCGGCCACCACGGCAGCTGGTTGATTGAGCTCCCGGTGCGTGACCAAATGCGCTTTTTGGTTAGTAAGAAATAATTGTTGTACCAAAGGCGCTGCAGCTAAATAGTTGGAGAGTTTATCCAGTTCCCTTGCGTCTAAACTTTGTCTTTCATCCGATACACTTGCTTGGCGCTTAAACAGCAAGTGCCGGAAATATTCACGTAGCTCACGAAGTTCTTGCGCGAGTGTTTCGCGCTCGTCTGCTGTAAAACTTGCGACAGCTAGCATCGCTTGTTCCGGTAATACTTGACTTACCTGCATCCAATGCAAAAGCGCTCCTCCGTCACGCAAGAAGTCGATGTAAGTTCCCGTTTGCGACACCAAACTATTAAGAAAATCGAGCGCGGGGTGATTTCCCACGAATAATGGAGAGGCGGAGCGCGCCATTTTCTTTTCTGGCGCTGCTAATGTAACGGCATTCATTTCAATTCTTCCTGATTCTTTGCGGTGAAAGATTAGGTGACACTTTCGTCGCTTGTTTTAAATCTACCTTAAGTAAAACAAAATAAATTCACAGATTAAACATACTCCCTGTTTTAATTTTCTCTTATCGCCTATTACGCACGAATAAAAAGAAACTAAAAAAATTACATAGGGTAGTACTTTAAATAACTAGTAAACCTTGCAATAAAAAGCGTTCTTTCTATATTGAAGCGGCAGCGTAAGAGGTGAATTTATTTTTTACTTTTCACATTGTAACCTAAAAAATTAGCTTGACCAGTTACTTTTTTGATGGTAACCTTATTTCAAATCAAATTGAGTTACAAAATCACATAGCGAATCCAATTTGATTCCTTTCATTTAATTAACTTTTTGGAGAATCGTCATGTTTCATCGCAATACAACAATTAATGGCCTGAACGTTTTTTATCGTGAGGCTGGTAACCCAAGCTCCCCAACCATCGTTTTGTTACACGGCTTCCCTTCGTCATCACATATGTTTCGTGATTTGATTCCCCAACTAGTAGACAAATTTCATGTCATCGCGCCTGACTTCATTGGCTTTGGTCATTCTGCAGCGCCATTAGCGACTGAGTTTGCGTACACCTTTGATGCATTGGCTGCGCATGTGCAAGCACTGTTAGACCAACTGAAAATCACCAAAGCAATTTTTTACATGCAAGATTACGGTGGGCCAGTTGGCTTGCGTTTAGCATCCACTCGTCCGCAACAAGTCGCAGGTTTGGTCGTACAAAATGCGAACGCGTATATGGACGGCATTAGCGAAGCGGCTGCCAACATCTTCATGCCTTTGTGGAACAACAATGACGAAACTGGCGCGCGCCAAATGTTGTTGGCCGAAACCACGAAGTATCAATACACAGCGGGCGCCGCCAACCCAGATAACTTGAATCCTGACGCGTGGACGATGGACCAAGCGGCTTTGGATCGCCCGGGTGATGCTGATCGCCAAATGGCGCTGTTCAAAAACTACCAAAGCAATGTGGGCTTGTATGACACATGGCACGCCTATTTCCGTGAACACCAACCAAAAACCTTGATCGCTTGGGGCAAAGGCGACCCGTTCTTTACCGTACCGGGCGCTGAAGCGTACAAACGCGATTTGAAAGACATCGAAGTGCATTACTTGAACGGCGGCCACTTCGCTTTGGAAGAGTTTTCTAGCGATGTCGCGCAACTCATCAAAGCACGCTTCTAACTAACCGACTTTCTTGCGACGCGCTTACTGCGTTGTCGCAAGAAGCAAATTAATCATCAAAAAAACAAACTCTTAAGGAATCAAAATGAACAACGCAAAAACTATCTTAATCACCGGTGCTTCTAGTGGATTCGGCCGCGATACCGCAGAAACGCTCGCAAAAGCAGGACACCAAGTGTATGCATCAATGCGCAGTGTTAATGACCGCCATAGCGCGGTCGCTAACGAACTTAAAAATTTGGGTATCAAAGTTGTTGAGCTGGACGTCACCGACGATGCATCTGTCGAAGCGGCAGTCGCCTCAGTGCTGAAAGACGCCGGCAAAATTGACGTTCTAATCAACAACGCTGGCATGGCTTCTGCTGGCGTGTCTGAAGCATTTACAGCCGACCAAGCTAAAGTTCTCTTCAACACCAATGTGGTTGGTGTGTTGCGTACGACTCGCGCCGTTTTACCCGCCATGCGTGCGGCGAAAGACGGCTTGATTATCAACGTGGGTTCTGTACTCGGTCGCGTGACGTTTCCGTTTTTTGGTATCTACGGTGCATCAAAATTTGCCATCGAAGCCTTGACTGACAGCTTCCGCCTAGAGCTTTCACAATTGGGCGTGGATGTTGTTTTGGTGCAGCCTAGTGCTTACCCAACCAACATGTACTCTGCCATCCAACAACCAGCCGACACCGCCGTTGCCGCTGCGTATGGTGATGTTGGCGCAATTCCAGGAAAGATGTTTGAAACCTTCATGGGCATGTTTGCGGCCGACAATGCACCAAACCCGCACGATGTTCCCGTCGCTATTGCTAGCTTGATCGCTCAAGCCAAAGGAAGCCGTCCTGCGCGCACCGTTGTGGGCCAATCTTTCGGCGCTGACGCGCTAAACGCGGCAACCTCACCAGTACAACAAGGTGTGGTCGAAGCGCTTGGATTGGGACATCTCGCAACACTTGCTGCTTAATCGTTAGTCTGTTTGTCGCTGACCCAATGCTTTGCTGGGTCAGTGCAAACGAAACACTTATAGGTCACTTATGAAACTGCAATTTGTCACACCTAACCAGCATGGAGTAGGTGACCATATCGCCGCCTTCATGCTCATCATCATGCCTTTTGTATTGGGTTTGGGCGAGTCCTCACCCCGAGCTAAATGGATCAGTGTAGGCATGGGCGTATTTCTCATTTCATATAGTTTGCTTACGAAGTATCGCCTAGGCGTTTTAAGAATGCTGCCGTTTCCTGGCCACTTAGCGATCGATAAGTTAGATGCAGTGATCTTCGCCGTTTCACCTTTTCTGTTCCACTTTACTGGCATAGACTTTCTTTACTACCTCATCGTGGCGATTAGTGTCGTGTTGATCGTCGTGGTTACGATGCCCGAACAACCTAGCGACCGCATTTGGCGCTAAGCCACCTCCCCCCAGAAAGGAAACCAACATGAATCAACCGATTGAAGTCGTACGCGCGTTTTATGCCGCCGTTGCACAAGGTGATGTGCCGTCTGTTATTGCGGTGTTACATCCGCAACTCGAGTGGACGGAGGCTGAAGGCTTTCCGTATTTCAGCGGAACGTGGACGCAGCCGCAGGAAGTCGTTGACAAGCTTTTGCTGCCTTTGATGCGCGATTGGGATAACTTCTCTGCCACGCCCGATGATTTTATTGTTGACGGTGAGCGCGTAGTGAGTTTAGGTCACTACCGTGGCGTGAGTAAAGCGACGAGCAAAGCAATGTGTGTCCCTTTCGCGCATGTTTGGCGCGTGCTCGATGGCAAATTAAAGCGCTTTAATATGTATACCGACACCTTATTGGTCGACCGCGCTTTACGCTCCACGACCTAATCAAAAACAAAAAAGGGTGCAAAATTTCGCACCCTTTTTGTTTTGTCACGTTAGGTCATGCGTCTTTTTTAAGACGGGCTCGATGTGCTGCCACCTTGGCGCGGTTGCCGCACACTGCCATTGAACACCAGCGGCGCTTAGGCCCACGTTTTGCATCAAGGAACCAAAGGGAGCACGCGTGATTCTCGCATTTACGGACTTGATCGATGGGATGATTCGCTAGCAAATCTGCGCAAAAGCTAGCAATTTCAGCGATCACACTGACTGGCTTACTCAAGTCTCGCAGTGCAAGTAATTTTACGACCCCATCGTCAAGGCATAACTGCTGCAAAAGAGGCGCCGCGCGCAGAAAATCATTCATAAAGCCGATATCACTATCATGTAAGAGCGGGGCACCTGCCTCATGCGCGGCTTGCCGCTTGAACAGAAGCGCCCGAAAATACTCCCGTAGTTCCCGAACGCGCACGACTAACACATCTTTCTGTTCCGGCGAGAACGCCGCCAAACTTTGTACCACACGATCGGGCACGACCTTGGCGGCTTGCATCCAAATCGCCAGAGAATTTCCGCTTTCCAAAAAATCGACAGGAGAACCGGCAGGCGAAAAAATGCTATTTAAAAAATCTAAAGCTGGGTGATCTCCGACTAACAATGGAGACGCTGGGCTTGGCAAGCCTGAGTTGGCAGCGGTTGCGCTCTGGGTACTCATTTCAACATCCTATTTCAAGCCCACGACATTGCATGAGCATTCTTATCATGTGAGGCAGCAGCAGAAAATCACATTCAGAGTGATTTGGCTGTAAGCAAAAAATGCCTGCGCCTCACAACCTCCTTACATTTCACTTTAATGACTTTGTTATGGAAACCAGACAAGATGCTTTCATTGGTTTTTTTCACTTTTTTCACACATTTGTGCTGAAACTTTCCTAAGATGAAAAGTGCGTCTCCAACTGCCATTAAGTTTTTTTATTTTGCTAAATTGTAACGCAAAAAAAAATCTTGACAGGTTAAATAAGGTTAAGTAACCTTTAAAAATACATAAATAGGTTACAAATTTACGACTTAGCACTGGCACGATAGCGTTACCACGCAAAGGCAACCATGCCCGAAAACACTTGTAGCGGACTGAATAACTGAAAAACCAGCAAAGTTTTTCCTGGCAACAATTTCTCGATTTGAAGGCACAGACGTCTGCGGTGTCAACATCTCGCAGGCGACACGTCATTGATGAGGTAATACGGTAGGCAATGTCAAACAAACGTGGCTGCTTAAACACGTCGCCTTTAAAGAACTTTTGCGTGGCATTGCGCAGATAATCGGAAAACTGCTTTTTTGATCAGGTTTAGAAGCAACGCTAAAAACGTCACGTTTCTTTTCAGATCTGATTTTTTTACTACAAAGAGTCCATGAAATAAGCGGGTCGTGGGTGAACATTCGGACGTTTCAAACCAATTTTAATTTTAAGGTTACAAATCATGCTGCAGTTTTCTTTTCGAGCAACCTCCCTTGCGCTTGCTTTACCACTATTTTGTATAACCCCTGCAAACGCACAAGTACTTTTCTCTGGCAAATCAATCAGTCTCAATTTAGCTACCGAAGTCGCTCGCGAGGCGATTGCCCAGTGCGAAGCTGGTGGCTATAAAGTCTCTGCATCTGTCGTTGATGTGGCAGGTGTTGAGCGCGTGTTTCTGCGCGGCGACCACAGCACGATCCACACCAGAGAAACAGCATTTAAAAAGGCCTACACCGAAGCAACACTAGGCCCCATTTTTGGCGCATCAACAACCGGCCAATTGGTCGAAAAGCTAAGCCAGATTCCCACTGCTGCTGGCCTCACGTCGGTCACTAATGTGATCATGTTGGCGGGTGGTGTCGCGATTCGTTCAAACGGTGAAATCATCGGCGCAATTGGCGTGGGCGGCGCACCAGGCGGACATTTAGACGAAGCTTGTGCCCTTGCTGCCGTGAGCAAAATTCAAGCAAGGCTCGATGCGCTTGAAGCGCCGAAAGTTCTAGGGAAGCCCTGATTAAGTGCAGCGACCGGCCAAAGTTTGGATCGAAAAGCGCACCTGAACCAGAGTACAGCGAGCATGGTAGCCGGAGTCACAGAAGCAAAATTTGGTCGCGCAGTAAGTTGTGCAGAGGTCTCTCGTATGGAGCAAAAATACGATGAAATAAAAAAAGCGACTAGCACTTTGCTAGCCGCTTTTTTATTCCTATCGCAACTAATCTCTTAGGCTAGACGCGCATTTTGCGGGAACATATTTTTCAGCGCTTCTGCATCCATCTCAGCTTTAAACGTGTACTTTGTTTTTAATTCCTCTGCGCGCTTTGCCGCTGGGCGTGCATTGATCTCGTCCATAAAACGCTTCAAATTCGGTAATTTTTCCCATGCGTCTGCACCAAGAATGAACGGAACTACCCGCGCCCAACCCCACAACGAGATATCGACCACACCATATTCATCACCCAACATAAAGCGATTTTTCGCTAAATGCGCATCAACAATATTCCAATGACGCCACGCTTCGAAATCATAACGATTGACGGCATAACTTTTAGGCTCTGGTGCAAAATGCGTGAAATGCACGCATTGACCTGAATACGGACCAATACCAGAAGCAATAAACATCATCCACGAAAGCATTTGTGCGCGTGCTGCAGGCGTATTTGGCGGCAAAAACTGACCTGATTTTTCTGCCAAGTACATCAAAATCGCATTGCTATCAAATACCACCGCATCGCCATCCACAATAGTTGGTGTCTTGGCGTTGGGGTTTAATGCCATGTATTCCGCGGTATGCTGCTGCCCTTTGCGGGTGTCAACGGGGATCACTTCGTAAGCCATGCCTGCCTCTTCAAGGAAGAGCGCCACTTTGACGGGATTTGGTGAAGGGTGGTAGTAAAATTTGATCATGAGTCATCCTTAAAGTGCGGTGTGGAAAATCGCTTGCGGGACACAAAAATGCAAGCGTGAAGTTTTAAATTCTTTCGGATTCTATCCGCTCTTGCAGAACCACGTTGCTTGCGAATCCAAAGTCGATTTTGCTCGTTAGAAATAATGCCTTCGTCGCGTTAATTCAACCATCACGCATTCGCAAGCAGAGCGATGATTTCACTCGGTTCCGCACGGCGACGATAATCTGCATCGACATGGGCAAATTTTACCAAGCCATCTTTACCAATCAGGTAGCTTGCCGGAACAGGTAACATCCATCGTCCATTTCCATGGATGTTAGGTAAATCGTTATCGACGCTGGCATGCAAAGCGATCAATTCCGGTGCCATGTCAAAAGCAAGCCCAAACGCGCGCGCAGCTTCAAAGTTACTATCACTTAAGACAGTAAAACTAAGCTGATT
>JAIETO010000231.1 GCA_019745005.1 Burkholderiaceae bacterium | reverse complement strand
GCGCGCTGACGCTGGGTAAAAATAGGTTTCGCGAATACATCTTTCCAGCCGATGTAATCCCAATAATCAACATGTAAAGAAATGGGAACGACTTGGTCTGTAGTGAGCGATGTTGAGCGTTGCAAATTGCTCACAAATTTATCGGCTGGCGGGCAACTGCTGCAACCTTCTGATGTGTACAGTTCTAACAGCGCAACCGTATGCGCGGGGCTAACTTTACTGCAGGTTTGGGCATTGGCGGACATTTGAGTAAGCGAAGTAAGGGCGGCGAGCGCGAAAATAGTGGATGAAAAAAATCGGTTCATGGAAACTCCAAAGGTTGAACACAGTGCACTCCGTGTGACTTTTAGTCTTTTTCAAGCGATAGACCTTACAGCGCAAGCTGCAGTGTGGAAAGGCTACGGTAAAATAAGCCTTATTCTTATTTACTGAATGCCAATCAATGAGCAAAGCATCTACTCACAAAGACAACGAAACCAGCAATCCAGCGGCACCAGCACCGAATTTTCTGCGCAATCAAATCAATGCCGATCTGGCAGCAGGGACTTATTCACGTGTCGGCTTACCCAATGTGATTACCCGCTTCCCACCCGAACCCAATGGTTACTTGCACATCGGTCATGCTAAATCGATCTGCACTAATTTCGGCTTGGCGCGCGATTATGCGGGTCGCTGCCACATGCGCTTTGACGACACCAACCCCGAAAAAGAAGAGCAAGAATATGTCGACACCATCTTAGATAGCGTGCGCTGGTTGGGCTTTGATTGGAAACAAGCAGATGGCGAACACTTGCACTTCGCCAGCGATTATTTCGATCAGCTTTACGCCATGGCGGAGTATCTGATCAGCGCTGGCCACGCCTATGTGGATAGCCAAAGTGCCGCCGACATGGCAAGTAACCGTGGCGATTTTTCTAAGCCCGGCGTGAATTCCCCGTTCCGCGAGCGCAGCCCTGCTGAATCCCTCGATTTATTCCGCCGCATGAAGGCAGGAGAATTTAAAGACGGTGAACACATCGTTCGCGCCAAAATCGACATGGCCTCACCCAATATGAACTTGCGCGACCCAGCCATTTATCGGATTCGCCATGCACACCATCATCGCACTGGCGACAAGTGGTGCATTTACCCCATGTACGATTACACGCACCCACTTTCTGATGCGATTGAAAACATTACGCACTCAATTTGCACGCTGGAGTTTCAAGATCATCGGCCGTTTTACGATTGGGTCATCGCACGTTGTGCGGAAGGCGGGTTTTTCCAACAGCCTGTGCCGCATCAATACGAATTCGCCCGCCTGAACCTCACGTATATCGTCACCAGCAAGCGTAAGCTGCGCCAACTGGTGGAAGAAAAAATCGTCGAAGGTTGGGACGACCCGCGCATGCCCACCTTGGTCGGCATGCGGCGACGCGGCTATACGCCAGAGGCAATTCAACTCATGTGTGAACGCACTGGCGTCACTAAATCAGACGGTTGGATTGATTACAGCGTGTTAGAAGGTTGCCTGCGCGAAGATCTCGACCCGAAAGCACCACGCGCCACTGCCGTGCTGCGCCCCTTGAAACTCATCATCGATAACTTCCCTGAGGGCGAAACCGTCGAGTGCAGCTCACCCGTTCACCCGCATCATCCAGAACGCGGCAATCGCACTTTCCCCATCAGCAAAGAAGTCTGGATCGAAGCCGACGATTTTATGGAAGAACCCAGCAAAGGCTATTTCCGCCTCTACCCGGGTAACAAAGTGCGCTTGCGCTACGGTTACGTAGTGGAATGTACGGGTTGCGAAAAAGATGCAGAGGGAAAGGTCATTGCCGTGCATTGCAACTACTTCGCCGACAGCAAAAGCGGCACGGAAGGCAGCGCGAATTACAAGGTGAAAGGCAATATCCATTGGGTCAGCGTAGCGCAGGCATTAAGTGCTGAGGTACGCCTATTTGACCGCCTGTTTACCGACCCTAACCCGGATTCTGGCGGCAAAGACTTTAAGCAATTTTTAAATCCGCAGTCAAAAGAAACCGTCACCGCTTACCTAGAAATTGGCATGACTGCTGCAAATCCTGGCGAGGTTTTCCAGTTTGAACGGCACGGATATTTTGTAGCCGACGCCGTTGAATCAGTGGCGGGAAAACCGGTATTTAATCGTGTGGTGACGCTGAAAGATAGTTGGGCTGCCGCCTAGCTATTTCCACAAAATGCATGGAGTATGCCTAAAAACCATGCCTTTTACGCTTTAATCTATTAGCATTTTAAAATATACGGAATGCAGTATATAAAAAACATAAGCGCGAATGTCAGCACCCAGCGATAACGCCGCAGCAGTTTGCACCGCCTGCGGCGCGTGTTGCGCGGCGTTTCGCGTCTCGTTCTATTGGGCGGAAGCCGAGGAACTCGCCATTCCACCCAACTTGATTGAGCACATTAGCCCTGTGTATTCTTGTATGGCGGGCAGCAATCAAAAAGCACCCCGTTGTGCTGCATTGGAAGGCGAGATAGGGCAAGGCGTGCGTTGCGCCATTTACTCGCAACGCCCTAGCCCTTGTCACGAAGTGCAAATCGGCGATGCGCGTTGCCAACAGGCGCGTGCGAAGCATGGTTTGAGCGCTATATAGCAATTCCTCCATTTACAAGTACTCCAATTACACTGTGTAATTGCTCATTTAGCGTTATGCTTTATTCGTTCTACTCTTGAAATGACGCTATGCCAACTTCAAAAATTCACGGCACTTGGGCCATCACATTGGTCGGCAATGTCTTGGTGCGCACAACTGCAGGCAGCTTCAATGAAGCCGGCACGAAAGCCTGTTACGAAGAAACGAAAACAAAAGTGCCACATGCAACGCCGTGGGCTGGCCTAACCAATGCGAGCCACTGGGAACTTTCTACTTCGGCTTCGCTTAAAACCTTTCCAACGATGCGCAACTGGGCTTTTGAAAATGGCTGTGTTTGTGTCGCGGTGGTCATTCCTAGTCCGCTCCATACCGAAATTCATCGCCGACAAACGGGCAATTTTCCGCCTGACATGGTTAGCTATTTTGCGACGCTGGAAAATGCCTGCGCTTGGCTCACAGAAAAAGGTTTTCCCTTTACGCCAAGTGATTATCCGCACAATGCCTTCGTGGAGAAAATCAAAAAAACAAAAAACGCAGACTCTGATCGGGGAGTCTAACTGGCGCGCTGGCAAGCGTGATTTATTCTCACTAGCTTAGGCAGGAAAATAAGCGCGCATTTTTTCTAGAAAGCTTGCACAGGTCGCTTCACCTTCGCTAGGTGCCCAAGATGCTTTCTCTTCAGCAGTAATGGGTGCATAGGGGCCTGCCTTGCTTTCAAAAAAAACCGAGCCGCTCTCAAGCGCAACCATGCTGTGAAAACGGCCCAAGGGTATGGTCACGCCGTAGTTGCCCTCTTCTGCGCCCAATACAAACTGCTGCAGAACGCCGCCTTCATCGTCGAAGATCAACACGCCAAAACGCCCACGCACGACGATCATGGTTTCGTCTTTTTCAATCCCCAGATGTCGGTGCGGTTGAATGTAAGTGCCGGGTTCTAGCGCATTAAGTAAGCGATGGCAGGCGGCTTCATTCGAGCTATGAAAATTAAAGTTTTTCCGTAACCGTGGACTGGCTTTTGCTTGCTCGGAAAGCGCATCAAGGCTAGTGCTTGTGATAAGAGGTAAGGCCGAGGAAGTTTCGGGCATAAGAGTTTTCTCTTTCAATTTTTCTCAAAAAATTCTCGAGTGATCAATTTAGACGCGTTGTACATCGTTACAAAAAAGACGACGCAAAATCCGGCAATTCACTTTGGCTTTGTTTGGTCAGTGTATTTTTTGGCGTTACCACGCGCATTTGCAACTGGGTAGCGCTTTTCATTGATCGCCATCTTTTCCAAACTCGCAGCGATTAGATTGACATCGAGCTGATCTGCCAAAAGGATTAAATAGTGCAAGACATCGGCCATTTCGTGGCGAACTGCTTGCTTCTGATCTACGCTTAATTCATCAGCTCGCCCATTTTTGAGCCATTGAAATGGTTCCAACAACTCGGCAGCTTCCACACTCAGTGCACTCGCTAGGTTCTTTGGCGTGTGAAATTGCGCCCAATCACGCTCAGCGACGAATTGCTTTAGTCGTTGTCGTAACATGTCTAGTCCATCATTTTGCGTCATTATGGCTGCCTATCAAAAAAACCCGAGCCTCATTTTACGACAATCAGCGCCACTCACACGATAGGGCTTGAGTGCGCTTCCGACACTGTTTTTTGCAGCCTTTACATCGTTTTAAGAGCAGAACATTGGTGGAATGCGAACTAGCTTAGGTTCATTGTTGCGTCGCACACGAAATTCCATCAAAAAGTGCCTTTTTAAGATAAAAAATGATGTATGCTGCAATGCATCATCTTCCCCTCTTTGTTGCGCCACGCGCCATTACTTTTTTGTTTCGGAGAACTTATATGACTTCCATGCACGAACAAATCGCCACCACCACACAAGCCGCCCTTGGCAATCAAATAGCGATGTGCGATGCGATTTCAAAACTGGCTTTTCATGGCATAGAAAAAATCCTCGCATTCAATATGAGCGCCGCTAAAGACTCACTGGAAAATGTGAAAAGCAGTAGCCAGCACCTTTTCTCAATGAAGAAACCAGGTGATTTGTTTGCGTTTTCTGCAGAAAAACCGCAACCGAGCATAGAAAAATTCATCGCGTTTGGCCGCGAACTGGCACTGATTTCAACCGACATGCACAACGAAGTGCTACAAACAATGCGCGTGATGAACCCATTGCAAGCGATGGGCGCTGATCAACTCCCTACTTTCTCAGCCTCGTTCTCAGCAACTGATTTTAATCTTCCGAACTTGAGTTTCTTGGCAACTTTTTTAAAACCAAGTGACGACCAATCTGCAGTGCAAACCGTCGTTTTTAAAGACCTGCCGCGCGTGTCTAAAGCGGATATGACGGCGCCAGAGAAGAAACAGGCTGCACCGAAAAAAGCACCCGCTAAAACAATAGTCAAAGCACAAACAAAACCAGCGGCTGCGCCAAGTCCAAAGCCTGCCGCAAAAGTCGCCACGAAGCAGACGCCAAAAAACGAAATTAAAGCAGTTACGAAGACGCCGCCCAAAAAAGTCGAAAAGAAAACCACGACATCGCAAGGCAAACAGCTCCCCTTAATAGCTGAAACACCCGCACTACCTGCCGCACCAATCAAAGCAAAGTCTGCGCCGAAAACAATTCCAAATAAACCCGCGTCTGTCGCCGCTGCCAAGCCAGTTGCAACACCAGCGAAAAAAGCGTCGACTGCGAAATCGGTCGCACCAGCGAAAAAACCAACCACGCCTGAGGTGGTAAAAGAAGCACCCGTTGTTGCGGTGCAGAATGGCATCGTCACGGCAAGCAAGGTCACACCCACAGCATCAACGACAAGTGCTACGAAGCCTAGCTTTCCCACTGTTGTGAGAAAGTCTCAAAGCACAAAAGTTAAATCAAGCGACTAAAAAAACGTCAACAAAATAGCGCCAGCGCAACCTGGCCGAAAGCCTCGCTCCACGTATTGGTGGCACGAGGCTTTTTTAATTTTGGTCTGCTGGGTTTGCGCGAATATCACGAGCCAAAGCATCAACTTGCAACACCTGTTCGCGATGCTGTCAGCGGTAAACAATTGTGCAGTCTCTCGCTCGCATCTTTTTTGTAAGATGCCAAAAGCCCGTCAACAAGATTATCTAAAAAAATGGCGCTTAGCCTCTCGCAATTGCCAATGAATGAGGTGTGGCTTAAGCGCCAGAACAAAATAGCAATTGAAATTGTTTATATCAATTTTTCAAAAATTAACACAAATATCGAGCAACTTACTTGCTTAAACACAGTCCTTCACATACCATCAAATACGGAAAACATTATTTCAAGCAACAGGGAGAAGACTGATGAAGCAGACTCTAGACAGTTCCGTGCCCGGCTTGTTCGATCGTCACGAAAACGAGCAATTTCTTGCCAATCATGTCTCAAGTAAAGAGAACATCGATCAGAAAAAGCGACATTTTCCACTAAACTCTTTTCTAAACGCCCAGCAATCGGTCTCCCATTTTGGTCAAGACGACGACATCATCCATTTTTTAGATGAAGATAGCGATCAAGTTGGTCAACTGAAGAACGCCCCCGCGTGGAAAATCCTCATTGCAGACGATGATCATAATGTGCATGAAACGACATTACTCGCACTAAATGGCGTAAAAATTCATGACCGCCCATTAGAGTTTTTGCATGCATATTCTGGCGAAGACGCACGTCAAGTTATTCAAGACAATCCTGATATTGCACTGATCCTATTAGATGTGGTTATGGAAACCGTTGATGCAGGATTAAAACTTGTGGATGTGATTCGCAATGAAATGGGGCAGCATGATTTGCGCATCATCTTGCGCACTGGGCAACCTGGTTACGCGCCTGAACAGCGGGTCAATAATGACTTTGCCATCGACGGTTACACGACAAAATCAAAACTCACGCGCTCGATTCTGATCTCGGTGTTGAACGACACCTTGGGCGGGAAAAATAACGAGGGTGGTGCATTGCCAAACTGAAGTAAACACCGCACCGACTTCAACACGAATGGATGCTTAGGCATCCATTTTTATTCCGCATCTGCCTGATTAGCTGGCATGGCACGAACGAAGGCATCGTGCGATAAGCACTGTTCATTAATGCGCATGATGGTTGGCATGCTGCTTAAGTCGCATTGAAAGCGCTGTGCATTAAACACTTGGGGAATCAAGCAACAATCTGCCATGCTTGGTTGATCTCCAAAACAAAAAGCATGACCTTCGTTTTCTTTAACAAGGCGCGCTTCAAGGGTAGCCAAGCCCGCTTCGCACCAATGACGATACCAGTGATTGCGCTGCACTTCATCCAAACCCAACTCCTTACCTAGATACTTCAACACACGTAGATTATTGATGGGATGAATATCACAGGCAATAGCCAATGCAAAGGCGCGAACTTTGGCGCGTTGCACGAGGTCGCTTGGTAGCAATGGCACTGCTGGATATTTTTCTTCCAAATATTCAAGGATCGCGAGTGACTGGCTCAATGCGACTTCATTGCTCGCGCCATCGAGAGGTACGTCAACCAAGGTTGGCAATAGCGCTTCTGGGTTGAGTTCCTTGTAGTCTTGCGCCAGTTGCTGGCCGCCATTTTTGACTAAATGAACAGGAATATGCTCAACCTCCAAACCTTTCAGATTCAGCGCGATGCGCACGCGGTAGGCTGCCGAACTCCTAAAATAGCCGTATAACTTCAATTTTCGCTCCCATAATTAACAGGACATGATTCGTGCGTCATCTAGGCCACGCTGACTTGTAAGCTGCCCAAACCAGCAATTTCGCCACGCATCAGATCACCTTTCACTACCGCACCAACACCAGCGGGTGTGCCGGTAAAAATGAGATCGCCTTCTTTCAAAGTAAAAAAGGTCGAAAGCGCGGCGATGACTTCCGCGACATTCCAAATTAACTGATCGATGTTGCTGTCTTGTTTGCGCACGCCGTTGACTTCCAGCGATATCGCTGCTGAGCTCAACCACCCACACTGCGCAATCGGTGTAATGGGTGAGATCGGCGCTGAAAAATCGAAGCCTTTTGCCGTACTCCAAGGGCGCCCCTGCGCTTTGCTTTCCGCTTGCAAGTCACGCCGCGTCATATCGAGTCCCACTGCATAGCCCCACACAAAATCAGGCGCGTCTTTGACATCGATATGCGCTCCAGTCTTTCCTATCGCCACCACCAGCTCTATCTCGTGGTGGAGATTTTGCGTTTGACTTGGATAAGGCATGGTGCCGCACGCGTTGTCAGCGACAGGCATTACTGCATCGGCCGGCTTCATAAAAAAGAAAGGCGCAGCCCGTCCTGTCGCGCCCATTTCTTTCGCGTGGGCGTCATAATTTTGCCCCACGCAATAAATGCGGTGCACGGGGAAATAGGCGCTTGATCCGTGCACAGGAACACTTGCAGGCGTCGTTGGAAAAACAAAATCCATGATGAGTCTTTCTTAAAGAATTAATTCAGGTAGTCAGAGTAAGTCAGCAACTTCTCTAAGCGAGCAACGCGCGGCGCATCAAGCAAGACGGGTTGGCGTACCGTGCTTTGAAATAATTGCGATTTGATCTGATCTGGCGAACCCAACTTCATGGTTTGTTGTAGCACCTCCACTTGCATTTGCAAACGTTCGCGCGCCAACTCTGGTGGGCTTTCAACGCTGCACATAATCTCTAGGCGCAACAGAGTTGAATCAAACTCCACTTGATTTGCTTTCAAACGCTCAGCAAACCCCGGCTCTGCTCTACGCAATGCCGCGATATCATTTTGAAAGCGCTCCACCAAGGGCGCATGCGATTTGGTCAAGCTTGCATTTAACTGATTCCATGCATCAGAAATGGCGCGGATACGATCCGATTCGACTAAAGCGTCACCCATTGAAGCGAGCGTCTGCTCCAGTTCCACACATAAGTGCAGTTTGCGCAAGAACAGTTCTTTTCCAGCCGCTTTTTTCTGCTTCTGCAGTTCCTGCAGGCGATGAGACAAAGTTTGGATGACTGTTTGAAAGCGTTGTTCAATCTGCGCTTCGGCGGCTTTGGGCACAGCACCAAATGATTTCCATTGCAGTGGTGCTTGTTTCAGTCGCTCATTCGCTGGCACCATACCTGCCACCTCTAACTGCGCTACGACTGCTTCTAGTTCGGCACAAAACGCTTCACGCTCAAGCAATTGCTGCTGCCTTTGCGCATCCGCTTGGAGATTCACCTCTTTGCGCTGCGCAAAAACAGCATCGCAGGCGCTGCGAAATTCCTCCCAAAGGCGCTGTTCGTCTTGCCGTTTCAAAGGCACGCTACTCGCCTGCTTTTGCCAACGTTCTTGCAAGGCTTTAAGTTGATCAACTGCATTGCGTTGATTCGCGTCAATCGCTTGTACAGATTTTATTAATGCTGCACGGCTCTCGATTTCTTCTTTACGGCGCTCTTGCAAGGGCTGCCAAATTTGTTGAAACAAGGACTCGAATTCGGCATCCAAGGGCGCGCGATATTTGCGATCAACATGGCCAATTTTTTTCCACTCTTGTTGCTGGTTTTGACAAAACTGCGCATAGGTTTTCCACTCGGCTTGCGCGGCCAAAAGCGCTGCGAGCTTCGATTGCATTTCCACTAAAAAATCTTGCGCCATTTTTAAATTCGCTTGGCGCTCCAGGGCCTGCTCTTGGAAGAACTGCGCAGCGGGTGCATAGGCGATTTGACATGCGGCGTCAAAACGCGTCCAGCTATCTTTATTTGCCGCGCCGCTCACGCGTTCCATTTCTTTCCAGCGTTCACGCAACGCCGTCACTTTTTTAGCCAGTTGCGTCGGTGGCAGCGCTTGGCTGGGCAAATCTTCCAATGCCTTTATCAATTCCTCACGCGACACATCGCCGCCCCACTTCGCCCACGCCAATAAATTACCCAACTCAGCACGAATTTTCTGTAAACGTTCTTTATGGACTTGGCTCAGTGGATTTTCTTGCGCATCGATCTCACGCGACTGCCGATCAAATTTCTTTGCGCCTTGCACACTGCCCTGCTCTAAAGCCTCTTCCATCGCATTTAAAACTTCTTCGATTTGCGCGTGACTTAACTTAGGTGTCATTTTCTTTGTCGTTGCTGCAGATTGCGCGGTCATTACAGCAGAAATAGGTTCGCTCTCTTCTTGCGAATTCGATTCTTGCACGGCACTCATCGTGTCTTGGCTTGGTTCGACAAGGCTGTCAGTCTGAGCGCCTTTTGATGATCTACCTGATCCTTGTTTTAACGGCGCAGCAGCTTCAAACGCGGCGAATTGGTCGCGCTTGCTTTGCAAGATGAGTGCGCCCTCTTGTAGTAAATTTTTGGGTAATGAGGCAGACGCGGGATGACTCAGATAGCCTGCGAGTTCTTCTTGGTAAGCATCTAAGCGCGCTGTGAAATCGTCGGTAGACGTGACCTCATCATCAATTGATGGAACGCGCATGTCGCGCAACATTTGCAAGCAATCTAGTACGCGTCGTTGCAAATCGACCTGCGCTTGCAATTGTTGTTCAATCGCCGCCCTGACCTCGGTGTACTCCGCTTGATACGCCGATGAAAATTCGCTCAAAGCCGCTCTTTGCTTATCAAGGTCGGCAACTTGATTCGTCATAATGTGCGGCAAACTCAGCAGCTTCTTGGCTTGCTCTAAACACGCTTGCGATTGTTGCGCTTGTTGCTCGGCATGTTTGATCAGGTCTATGCGACTTTGCATGAGCTTTGCCACGCGTTTGTCGTGGTTGCGCATGGCATTGCGTACTTGCACTAAGCCCGCAGCACTCGAAACATGCTGTGCTGCGCGGTAACGTCCATCAGCAAAATCGCAACTGAGTAAGGCGGCGATCAATGCTGGTTCATCGTTCGCTAGTTGATCAACACGTGCCATAAACGCTTGTCGCGTTGCCTCCTCTTGCGCCTCTTTTTTCTCCGCACGCTGCGTTGCGGCGACTTCTTGCGCGTTGGTTTTTTGCGTAGATTGTTGCTCTTTCTGTGGACTTGTTGGGCGACGCGAAGTGAGTTGTTTTAATTTGGAAAAAAGTTCAAACATAAATGTGAGTCGCTTTGATTGAGAAATTGGATAGGAGACAGGCGCAAACAAACATCATAGCAAAGTCTCATGCCTTCGCGTGGTGGAAATACCGTCATCAGCGAACGCAGAATCCAAAGTAAGGGCGCGGTTTGCAAATAGAGAATTCAATATACTGCAATAGGTATATTTTCATTACGCTTTAAATAAAAGCGGAAACAAGTATATTTTTCAAAGAAATAAAGGAGTATGCCGTTTTTAACGTTTTTGATGTAGCGCAAGTAGTAAGGTTTTAGGTTCGGTCATCAAGCAAAGAGCAATTCCGCAGCCCGACAAATAACGAGTAAAGAGGCAAGTCAAACTGCGTTTCTTTTTCTTACTCGCGCCACTTTGCCGATTTGTCTTGCGTTGAAAGAATTGAACCTTGCCCGCAAGCACAAAAGAATGTGTCCCGTACCCCGAAGTTTTAAAGAAAGATGTCAGCACAACGCTAGTCTGATCGAAGTTTGTTGCGAGAAACGCCGCTGCGCGACTTTGCAGCGAGTATGGGGAAAAATTTGGCTGCTCGGTCGCTTGTGCGAAGGCTTCATTTTCCTTGATGCTTTATACTCGAAAACAACTCCACCAAGCGATATAAACACGCCATGAAAAAGACGACTTGCCTACACCCGAAATGGATAATTCCAATCGAACCGCATGCCAGCGTGCTAAGCGACGCCAGCTTAGTCATGGAAGATGCCGTCATTGTTGGCATCATGCCTAGTGCAGCGGCGCGGCAGCAATATGCAAACGCGGAACACATTGATTTACCGACTCACGCGCTGCTGCCCGGCTTTGTGAATCTACACGCCCACTCGGCAATGTGCCTGCTGCGCGGGTTGGCTGATGATTTGGCGTTGATGGAATGGTTGCATGAGCATATTTGGCCGGCCGAGAAAAAACATGTGTCGGAGCAGTTTGTATTTGATGGCAGCTTGCACGCCATGGCAGAAATGATTCGGGGTGGCACTACCACCGTCAACGATATGTATTTTTTCCATCACGCTGTTGCGCGCGCAGGCGTGCAATCGGGCATGCGTACCGTGGTCGGTTGCAGTGTGCTTGAATTTCCCAATGCGTATTGCCAAGACGCGGACGACTATTTACAAAAAGCCCAAGACGTTATTCGTGACTTCGCCGGCCAACAAGGTGTGGCATTTAAACTCGCTCCACACGCGCCATACACGGTATCGGACGCCAGTTTCAAAAAAATAATTGCGCTTGCCCAACAACTTTCGGTCGGCATCCATTGTCACATACACGAGAGTGTTGACGAGTTAGCGACGAGTATGAAGGAGTACGGCGTACGACCTTTAGCTCGCTTAGACCAACTTGGGCTTTTAAGCCCGCAATTGATTGCCGCCCATGTAGTGCATGCAGATGACGCTGAAATTGCGTTGTTGCAGCAACGTGGCGTACACGTCGCCCATAATCCCGCCAGCAATCTGAAGTTAGCGTCGGGCATGGCGCGCATTCACTCGATGCAAATGGCGGGCATCAATGTCGGCTTAGGTACGGATGGCAGCGCCAGTAACAATAAACTCGATATGCTCGCCGACATGCGTCTAGCGGCCTTGCTCGCCAAGACACAATCTGATGAACCCACTGCATTAAACGCGGCGCAGGCATTAGAAATGGCGACCTTGTCAGGTGCAAAAGCGTTAGGCTTAGATCGGGAAATAGGCAGCCTCGTCGCAGGCAAATATGCAGACATAATCGCGATTGATTTGTCCGCCTTGGAAACCACCCCCGTGTACGACCCAATTTCGCAAATTGTATATGCGGCAGGCCGCGAGCAAGTCAGCGACGTTTGGGTGCACGGCCGCTGCTTAATGCGGGGGCGACAACTGCTGACGCTTGATTCTGGCGCACTGATGGAAACCGCGCTGGCTTGGCAGGCCAAAATCGCTGCTTGATCTGCGTATTTGCAATTCATTTTTAGGCTGACTTTTTTCGCTTCTGAATACAACTCCATGCTCACAATTATCCCTCCTTTACCAACAAAAATTTGCTCCATTTTTTTCTTTTGCATCAGCCTCCTAAACAGCAGTTTTAGCCTCGCTGCTTCTCCATTGCAGACCGTTGCAGAGCAATCTGGTTTCCAAAAAACCGGCCGCTATGATGAGGTGATGCAGCTTTGCGAGGCATTTCAAAAAATTTATCCGAAATGGGTACGCTGCCTCAAATTTGGCACCACACCAGAAGGCCGCCCTATGTTGGCCTTGATTACATCACGCACTGGTGTGCTCGATGCGCAGCGCGCCCAACAAAGAAAAATGCCCGTGGTTTTGATACAAGGCGGTATTCATGCAGGCGAAATTGATGGTAAAGACGCAGGCTTTCTAGCTCTGCGCGAAATGTTAGAAAAGACAGATCTGGAAAACCCGCTGAATTCACAAGTAATGATATTTGTACCCGTTTTCAATGTGGATGGGCACGAGCGATTTGGTAAATGGAATCGTCCCAACCAACGCGGCCCAGAAGAAATGGGCAGACGTAGCACCTCACAAAACCTGAATTTGAATCGCGATTATGTCAAAGCTGATGCGCCTGAAATGCAAGCGATGCTGAAGTTGGTCGGTGAATGGGACCCGATTGCCACCATCGATTTACATGTCACGGATGGCGCCAAATTTGAGCACGATATTTCTATACAAGTTGAGCCGGGACATATTGGTGACAGCGCTTTACAAGTTGCCGGTGCTGCCTTGCGTGACGCGGTGATTAATGACCTAGCCCAGCAAGGCTCACTGCCCATGCCGTTTTATATGGCATTTGAAGAGGAAGATAATCCTCTCTCTGGTTTTGTTGATCGCGCACCATCCCCACGATTTTCAACGGGCTATTTTTTACTACGCAATCGATTTGGCATGTTGGTCGAAACACATTCGTGGAAAAACTACCCGACACGTGTTCGCATCACTTACAACACGATTATGTCCGTGTTAAAGCAATCGGCTCTTCACGGCACGCAATGGCTAGCATTGGCCACCAAGGCAGACCAAGCGGCGGCACAGCTCGCATCGCAAGCGCAGCCCTTAGCATTGACTTACAAAACAACTGAAAAAGCCAAGACCATACAATTTCGTGGTTACGCTTACACGCGCACGCCGTCAGCGATCTCTGGCGGCATCGTCACACGCTACGACGAAAATACACCACAAGTTTGGCAGGTCAGTTTGCGTGATGAGATTGTGGTTGATAAGAGTGCAGTCTTGCCGCGCGCTGGTTATGTCATACCGGCACCGTTTGCGCGTCAGGTCGCAGATAAGTTAAGGCAGCACGGCATACGCTTCCATGTCCTCAGCAAAGCGTGGACGAACCTCGACGTGGAAGAATTTCGCGCCAAACAAGTGAATTGGCAAACGAAATCTTTTGAAGGACGCCAAACGCTCAAATTACAAGGAGAATGGAACAGAGTAAAAACCGATGTTCTGGCGGGTTCGTTGTATGTGCCTATTGCGCAAAGCAAAGCCCGTTTAATTGCCGCTCTGTTTGAGCCGGATGCGCCTGATGCGCTAGTGAACTGGGGCTGGTTCAATAGCTTCTTCGAGAAAAAAGACTACATAGAAGCCTACGTTGCGGAAGACGTGGCGCTGCAGCAGTTAGCCGCCGACCCACAACTCAGAAGCGCCTTCGAAAAAAAGCTAGCAACTGATGCAAAGTTTGCCCAAAGTCCTGAAGCGCGCTTGGAATTTTTTGAGCGCAGGCACGAGTCGTGGGATGATCGTTACGAACTTTATCCAATTATTCGCGTCGCGACGCCGCTTTTTTGAAACTAGAGGTTCTGGCTAAGTGAAGCTTGGGCTATCTTGCAAGGCAAGTAGTAAAAAGCTGAAAGCCGCGAGCGCGACGTAAGGAAAAGCCACCGTCGGACGCATGGCGTTACTCGCATACTCCTTCAACAACCCTAGCACACCAAGCCGGCTATGCGACCACGCTGTATGCAAATAAAACGCTTGGTGCTGCGCCCCACTTAACGCGCTGGGGTCTTGTGTTGTTAGCGCGAGGCTTGCTTCAATGGCTAACAGCCTCTCTGCAATTCTGGCTTGCGTGGTGCGTGCCATGCTTTCCATCACCCAAAAGACAGCTACAAAGAATGCGCCTATCAATCCATGCAGAGAGAAAATCAACAAGGTAGCAAATACCAGTGTGCAAACGAGTTTTATCGCAAGGCAAACTAGGTCGTCGCGTGAAAATTGTGTTTGCAAAATCTGCCACTCCTCACGCAGTTCATTTCTTTTTTGGGCGTCGGTTTCGGTCATCATTTCGCTTTGCTTACAAATTGCCTTGTTCGTTTTTTTACTATACGGGTTAGGAAAGGTGCCTCAACTCATCGCTGCTGCAATCGACGCTAGCTACTTACCACGCTCGCGGCGATGTTGATAGAGAAGCCCAAAATGGCGGCATTGAAGAAGAAGCTTAACAAGGATTGTGCCATGACAACTTTTCGCATCGCGCGCGACGTCACAACGACATCTGAAGTTTGCGCAGCGACGGCAATGGTGGTCGAAAAATACAAAAAGTCCCAATAATTGGGTAACTCCTCCTGATTGTCTTTATTGGGGAAACGTAAAGGTGGCGAGTCCTTCGGCGCCAAATAAAACAATAAGGCGTAGTGAAAGGTAAATATCGTCGCTACCAAGAGCCAAGAGCCTAACACTGTCATTGCGGTGAGTAAGTCATCGAACACTTTTTCTTGTGCTGAAAATCCTTGTTGATGACGTAATTCCCAAATGATGGCGATCAGACTTGCACTCGCCGCGAACGAAAGAACAAACAAAACGCTGACCGCACCTTCGTCTTCGCGTTGCGCAATTTTTTGCACTTCAGCTTGGTCGGCACGCATCATTAGCCACGCCATCAAGCCTAGATAACTCCAAACTGCAATATTCCAAGAAATAAGCCCTCTAGTGACGATAAACAAGGAATTTGGAAGGCATAAGAATGCGATTAAGCCAACCAGTACCGTCATGCTAAGACGAGGGCGTTGCGTAAAAAGTTGCCGCAGAAATGTCATAAGTTTGCGTGGAGAGGTAATGAAGTTATACAGCCCAGAAAAAAACACGGGGCGGCAAGAAGATCGTATTAAGTCGCATTGGCGCGGCGTTGCCCCGCATGCCGGGTTCTGCCAAAGCAATGATGTGTCAAACCAGACAAAAAACAAACTGCTAAGCTTCCGAGCGGATGTCTCATTATTTTGCGGCGCACAATTAACAATACTTAGCCAAGAGTAGCTTTCGCATTCGCAGCTAATCGGCTTAGTATATAGTAGCAAAGGAATGCTCGGCCTAGGCGCAACGCGCCAAACTGCCTCAGCTAGGTCAGAATCAAGGTAAAAATACAATCCAATTTTTGGAAACAAAAAAAGTGAGACGACGTAGATAACCGGAGCAAAACTGATGAGCACAAGGCATCGATATTTGCCGCTTTCAAAGATCGACGTGGGCATGGTTTTAGCAGACGATCTATTGGACAAGCTGGGTCATATTTTGTTACCCGCTGGCGTCACGCTCACGGAAGGGATGTTGAAATCCATCGCTCATCACGACATCCACCAACTGTCCGTTTTGGTTGAAACGCCAGAGACAGAAGCCATCATCGATCCGCAGCAGCGGATGATGCGTTTGGAGAAAATTTTTTCTCATTGCCGCGACGCAGAACCAAGTCATACTCTTTTTATGTACATGAAAAGCTACCGACTCAAGGTACCAGAATGAACCTTCCACTCAACGACGCAGACGAAAAAAAAATTCACCTTGAAGAGGTGATTCGACGCATTAAAGACTTGCCGACGCTACCAGCAGTTGCGCAAGAAATGTTGAACAATCTTGACGATGACGATGCAAGTTTAGATGCGATTTGTGAAAAGGTCGCGCTTGATCAAGCCTTGGCAGCGAAGACCTTACGCTTAGCAAATTCGTCTTTTTACGGTGCGAATTCGAAGGTAGTGACGATACAACAAGCAGTCTCGATGCTTGGCATGAAAAGCGTGAAAAATCTTATTCGCATCAGCATTGTGGCAAACAGTTTTCCATCCACTCAATGCGAAGGCTTCGACTATACGGGCTTTTGGCGTCATAGCGTTGCAACGGCGATTTGTGCCGAATTGGTTTCGAGAAAACTTCAGCTCAAGCACGATTTTGCCTTTACTGCGGGCTTACTTCATGACATCGGGCGTTTGGTGCTCGTAACGCGGTTTCCAACAGAATACGCACGTGTTTTGCAATATCGCGCTGCGCATCAGTGTGAACTGCTGAAAGCAGAACAGGAAGTCTTAGGCGCTGACCATGTCATTGCGGGCTTTGTTTTGGCGATGCACTGGCAGTTTTCAGATGCGATTCAAGATGCGATTCGTGGCCACCACGAGCCAGATGACCCCAGCTTGAATTCAGTAGCGGCGATTGTTCACGTTGCGAATGCGATAGTTCATGCGCTTGATTTGGCACAGGACGAATATGAGTTAGTGCCTTTGATATCGCAATTTGCATGGGATAGTATCGCCCTCACAGAGAACGAATTGCATGAGATTTTTCGTGAGACTGAGCTGCGCTTCGAAGGCTTAGACCAAATTGTTATTTGAAGAGCCTAGGCGGCCGAGTTTGCCACTAAAATGAACGCCTCTGAACTTCGCTAAAGATTGTTCGCTAACTATTTTATTTTTCTCGTAGCTTCAAACGCTCCAAGAAAATTTCTGATTAAGACCGTACATGCATTTTGAAAAAACCATTTCTCAACAAGCAGCGCTCACGAAACGTTTCTGTGACACCGCCTACCAAATTCGTGACATTCAACTTTTTCAACATGTCTCTGAGCCAGATGTAGAATTCATTCACAAAATTGTCGGGCATTGTGCTGTTTTGCAGGTCAAGGCGAACCAGGTCGTCATCACTGCACGGAGCACTGGAGCCAATCTTTATATCGTGTTAGCTGGTGCCTTGGGGATTACCACAGCGAACCAAGAAGGTCGCCCATCGGAGCAAGTCGGCACGCAATATCAAGCCGGAGAGTGTGTTGGGGAGCTGTCGGTTCTCGATGAAGAAAGTCATTCTGCGACCATCGCGGCATTAGTTGATAGCGAGATTCTGGCAATTGATTCAGTCTCGGTTTGGAAGCTAATCGAAGAGACAAATGGCGTGGCAAAAAATTTGCTGCGTTTGCTTTCGTTTCGCATTCGCACCGCCAATGCGCAAATTCGCAATCGTCAAAAAGTCGGCGAGTTTTATCGCCAACTCTCTATGATCGACGGTTTGACAGGTCTCCATAATCGCGCTTGGCTCAATTTGCAATTGCCAGCGCTGATCGACAATGCACAACTTAGTGGAACAGCGCTCAGCATCATCATGGTTGACCTCGACCACTTCAAACGATTCAACGACGAATTTGGACACGTGGCGGGCGACGACGCGTTGCAGACCGCCGCAAAAGTGCTGAATGCGGGATTAAGACCAAGCGATTTTGCTGCCCGTTATGGCGGTGAGGAAATGATTGTGCTTCTTCCCAACACCAATTTACAGTCAGCCCAGATTGTCGCAGAGCGGCTCTGTGAAAAATTGCGCAATACGCCGATACTGACCCATGCGGATAAGATACTTCCGCACGTCACAGCGTCTTTCGGCCTGGCATGCTTGGCAGATGAACAAGATGCAAACGAGCTTATTGCGAGCGCTGACGCCGCTTTGTATCGGGCTAAAGAGGCAGGCCGAAATCGCGTATCGCTGTAAGTTAAATCAATCTAAAATCAAGGAAACATTGATTTATTGGAGCGAGCAATCAAAATTTGGCGGCGCAGTAAGGAAACCAGATCGTACTCAAACAAAAAGTAAAAAAGCCTCTAAAAATCAGAGGCTTTTTTTTTACAGCATCAGATTAACCAACGATTAAAACAAATCCAACCGGTAACCAACGCCAAGACCAACAGCAACAGGATCAAATTTAACACTCTGCGTCTGATTTGTAGAGAAAGTCACTGTTGTCTTCAAATAAGTTTTGGCAACAGCTAAATCCAAATACCAACGCTTATTCAATGCCAAGACAACACCCGCTTGGAAAGTCGCTGCGACTTTGTTCTTGATTTCGAACGTCGTCGCTGGCCCACCAGTATTGAGTAAAGCTGTCAATTGGCCAGAACCCGTCGCGTCTCTGAAGTAAGCGTAAGTCACGCCTACACCTAGATAAGGGCGAATCGGCGCATCTGGGTTAAAGAATCGGTATTGCGCGAACAAGGTTGGTGGCAAAACCTTGGCTGTCCCCAACTGACCAGTCCCTGCTACTGCGCCAGCACCGTACAAAGGATGCTTGTAAGGCAGACCAAGATCAAGTTCCAAAGAAATATTGTCCGTCACACCATAACCAATAACAAAAACTGGCTCAGTGTCTGGCCCAACATCGGCCTTTGTTCCAGGCAAGGCAGGGGCAGATAAATTACCGCTCTCAATCTTCGGTGTGATTTGATTTAATCCAGCTTTCAGAGTGAACTGACCCGCGCTTTGCGCCGACGCGCTCGAAGCGACCGCTAATAATGCTGATACTGCGACCAATTTAAGTGCGCAATTTAAAGTTTCTTTCATTTTGTCTCCTGATTCATTTTGTAGTGTCGAATTTGATGTTTAAGCTGTGGTCGAGCATTTTATAACCCGACCAAACGTCGCTTAGAGCCACCCTCTGACAAGCATTCTTTCAGAAACGAAACGTGCTAACAGTAAATACGTAAATGGCGTTGGATGTACACCGTCGGCAAATGAGTAATGACTGACATCACCAGGGATTAAATTCTTACCGGTGCATGTGAGTGAACTACTCAATGGGTTTTTCGCAGGAGTGAGGTCGCAAGCTGTGTCTTTGACGTTGGTTAAACCGTACGGTTCTGGGTTTGTTGCTTGGTCATGACTGACCGTGTACAAATCAACCAAAAGTACATTTGGCTCATTTGCTAGCCCAGCCGCTAATGTGCTGTTAAACGCTTTGACCAAAGCATCAATCAAAGCGATGGTTGCAGGATCATTTGCACGTCCAGATGGTGTTGTTGCAACGTCTGGAATATTGTTGACAACGACACGTGTGGCTCCTTTCCCAACAATTTGCGTCTTGACCAAAGTGACCAATTCCGTCGCAGCCGTAACTAACACTGGTACAAGCTTAGGGCCGTTTGCGGCAGCGTAATCTGCGCCAGCTTTTGCACCCGCCGCATTTCCTGCAGTTGTGGCCGCCGCTTGCGCTTGTGCTACGAGTGGGCCATACACGGCAGGTGATGCAACAGCGTCGTTACCAGGTTGAACTGCCGCAGCAGCGACGGCTGCACCGACCACTGTTGTGCTCGTGCTACCTGGACGCGCTGACTCCGTTGCTAAGGCAAGGCCAATCGCCTGCGCTGCAGATGCTGGATCAGTTGCGGTGCGCGCCAATAAACCAACCAAAGTTGAACCGAAGGTTTGCGCACCTGCGGCCGCACCAGCTGCTTGGCCGGCTGCCGTTGCCGCCGCAGACAATTCGTTTAAGCCAACCAGAATATCGTTAGGACCAGCCAATACTAGAACCAACTCATCGCCTTTAAAACGGCCGCCAACCGCCGCGAGGTGGTTTTGAATTTGTGTAGAAACTGGCACGGTGAGTGGTCCCAAGGCTGACCCAAAGCCGGAACCGTTAGGATTAGTGACGCGTGAACCGCCTTGGGCGTAGCCGAAACAACCTTTGTTATTCACCACTGGAACAGAGAAACCTTGTGCTGCAGCGCCAATCAAACCAGTTTGAGCTGGGCAAGGTGCTGGCAGACCAAGTTGTTTTGCCATCAATTCTGTCCAATTCAGACCCGTGAGGGCTGGATTGGTTGCCGTGTTATCACCGTTAATTGTCCACTTACCACCGCCTAGCGCTTTGACTGTGCCGACCGCGTAAGTACCTACGTCTGACAAACTGTCACCAAACGACACTTGGGCGCTGTATTTGAACTTCAATGTTTGATCACCACCGGTGCTGCCGCTACCGCTGCCGCAGCCAGATAAAACGGCTGCTGCGATTAAGGCCAGCGCAAATTTTGTTTGACGCATACTTGTCTCCTGTTAAAAAATTTCTCGATATTATTAAGAATCAGCTTCGCCTACGTGGTAAGTGCTGACGGGTACTAGCGACCTCACTCTCAGTATCGCATTATGAAAAATGCCTGAATAGTGGAAAGCCTCAATTAGAGTGTTTTCTCGCTAAAAAAACAACGCACGGGGAATTTCGTTCCCCGTGCGTCTTTACAAATGCTTAGAAATCAGTGTCGCGCTTGGCAAGCTCACATCTACTTCAATTCGACCAAGGGGACTGTTGCATCCAATTTTTGCTTCCCAGAAAAATAATTTTTCGCCGACTTGCCCCACTTATCCAGGTAAGTATAAGCAATTGGCACCACTAACAAAGTTAATAAAGTTGACGTGATAATTCCGCCTATGACCGCCCTTCCCATAGGTGCCTGCGATTCTGCACCCTCAGTAATACCAAGCGCCATCGGCAACATACCAAAAATCATCGCAATCGTTGTCATTAAGATTGGGCGCAAACGTACCTGACCAGCGGCCAAAATCGCATCGTGTTGCGACATGCCTTGGCGTTGTGCTTGATTGATAAAATCAACTAACAAGATACCGTTCTTCGTTACCAAGCCCATCAGCATGATGAAACCAATAATGGAGAAAATATTCAGCGTACTGCCTGTGACCAACAACGCGAGCAGCACGCCAATGAGTGAAAAAGGCAAAGCAGTCATAATCGCTAGCGGTTGCAAAAAGCTACCAAACTGCGAAGCCAAAATAAGGTAAATAAAGATCACTGCAACACCGAGCGCCGCCAAAGCTGCCTGAAATGACTCTTGCATCTCTTTGGTTTGCCCACCTACATCAAAACGGTAGCCGGGCGGTAGTTCTAAAGTCTTGACCAAATTTTGCACTTCTGTGCCCACATCACCAGCAGGACGTCCTTCGACATTGGCGTAGATTGCCGCACGCCTTTGTAAATCTTGCCGCTTAATCACACGTGGACTGGTGCTGGGAATAAATTGCACGACCTGGCGTAAGGGCACCATCATAGGTTTTCCACTCGCATCTAACTTTGTGCTGGCAAGAGCGAGATCACCCAAGTCTGACATTTTTTGGCGGCCTGATTTTGGCAGTTGAACATTGATCTCATAATTCTGTCCGTCTGGCGCAAGCCACTGCCCTATCGTGTCACCGGCAACAAATGGTCGCAGTGCTGCACCAATCTGCTGCACAGACAAACCAAGATCGTTCGCGAGTTCATTATTTACTTTGACCAATACTGTCGGGTTAGCGCCAGACAGACTGCTCTCTAAATCCGTAATGCCCTTAATTTTGCCTACCTTGCGCATCACTTCATCGATCACGCCCTGCAACTTATCGGCGTCTGGGCCCAAAATTGCGATGTAAATCGGCTTATTAAAACCAACTCCCAACTCGATGCCCGCAACAGATTGCAAACGTTGGCGAATTTGCGTCTCAAGATCTTTCTGCGATTTTCGATGCGTCTTCGTGGGGTTACTTAATTTCAAATTGATTTGCGACGTATTGCGCTCGCCGTCAATACCAACGCTGGTATTGACGGAAACGATTTCCGACATGGCTTTCAAAATCGCTTCCACTTGCCGCGTTTTTTCATCCGTGTAAGCGAGACTTGATCCAACGGGCGTTTTCAAATTCAAGGCGATCTGACTTTCATCGGTGTCAGGGGCAAACTCCGCACCGATAAACGGCAACAAGAAAAAACTTCCCACGAATAACAAGGTCGCAAAGGCTAGCGTTGTTTTGCGCTTACGCAATACCAACTCGAGCATCACGCCGTAAACATCATGCAGTTTTTCAATGCCGTGTTCAATTTTATCCATGCCACGTTTTAGCCATGGCAAACGAGCAAAGCGGTTTTCTGTAGGGTCATGCCAAACTGACGACAACATAGGATCAAGCGTAAAACTGACGAACAGCGAGATCAGCACCGCCACCGTTACCGTCACGCCGAATTGAAAGAAAAACTTGCCGATAATCCCATCCATAAAAGCCACTGGCACAAATACGGCAACAATCGCAAAGGTTGTCGCCATCACCGCCAAACCAATTTCATTCGTGCCGTCTGAAGCAGCCTGCTTGTGGCTCTTTCCCATGCCTAAATGTCGCACGATGTTTTCACGCACAACAATTGCGTCATCAATCAACAAACCGATGCATAAAGACAGCGCCATCATGGTCAAAAAATTCAAGGTAAAACCAAACGCTTTAAGTGCAATAAATGTGGCGATGACAGAGATGGGTAAAGTTAAACCCGTAATGATGGTGCTGCGCCATGAATGTAAAAACAAAAACACAATGAGTATGGTGAGCCCAGCGCCTTCAATGATGGTGCTCTTCACGCCCTTAAGGGAATCTTTCACGTAATCTGCATTATTGTCAGTGATGTCAATCACGACATCTTTCGGCAAACGGGCTTTCAATTCCTCTACCGCTTCAACAATGCCTTCACCCACATTCACAATATTCGCGTCTTGCACTTTCGTAATCGCCACGCTGATTGCACGTTCGCCATTCACACGGGAGATGGAGTTTTCTTCGCGTTCACCATCGACTACTTGGGCGACCTGTTCCAAGTACACGGGCGCGCCTGCGCGCCTAGCGACGATGATTTGATTGAAGCCTTTCGCGTCCGCGATTTTGCCTTCTAGTCGCACCAACTGATCTTGCGCACCACGTGTAATTAAGCCAGCGGGCATATTTTGGTTGGTCGCCGTAATGGCGCTGAGTACTTCGTTCACGCCCACATTGTTTGCTGCCATGCGCTCTGGGTTGAGAAAAAT
>JAIETO010000253.1 GCA_019745005.1 Burkholderiaceae bacterium | reverse complement strand
ACTATAAAGTGACTCTTTTTCAAGTGCTTCACACTGTTGCTGCTTCAGGTTGTGCAGTAGTTTCAGCAGGTGCAGCTTTTGCATCAATAACTGCTTGAATTTCTGCATCAGTTGGGAACTTACCACCCAATTTCTTAACCCAATCTTTAGTTACCTTTTGGGTTTTATCATCATTAATGCCAAACATAGCAAAGAATTTTTCAAGCAAATGGAATTTGGCTTTTACACCCCTGTCCATTGGTTCCCATTTAACCAATTCAGCCTTAACTTCCTTAGTCAGTTTAGGAAAAACCTTTTCAACATCCTTCTTAAAGTCACCAACAAACTTGGCTTCCCAAGATTGACCTTTTGGAGTTGCACCAATAACTACAGTGTAGCTATCAACACCTTCAGGCTTATTTTTATATACACCTGCACCAAAATCTTTCAGCTTGAAAGTGCCAAGTGCCAAAGTCAAACCTGCTTTTTTAACTACTGCACCAGAAATCAATTTGCTCAATTCAGCAGGTTTGAAACCCAAAGATTTCATAACCTCAATCATATTAATGAATTCTTGTTTCTTCGGTTCTTTTTGCTTCAGAACACGAGCTTCAGAAATTTTCTTTTGAAAATCGCCCAAGATTTTTTGCTCTTCCTTATTCAAAGGCATTGCAAACATAGTGCTCTTTTGAATCAGTGCATTATATTGGGCAAAACCTTCTTGACCCAAAGCTTCTTGATTCAGTTGTTGGGCAGCTTGCATTTGTTCAACAGAAAACATTTCCATTATAAATCTCCAGAAAAATTAAAAGTAAGTTAGAAGTCACTCAACACATTTAACTTAGTTCTCTGTGCTGATGTATGTACTATAGATGGGTGCTAGTAGTGCGTCAACAACTTTTGAAGAAATAAATTATCTTTTTTATGCGTTGCGCTAATCATACATCACAATTCCACAATGTAGAAATGAAACAGTGCTTTATATAAGTTAAAACTATAAGAAATGCTTTTCATTAGAAAAAACTTATCTTAGGAAGTTGTTCTTTTACCTGGTCTTCACCTGGAACGCCCTAGTAAACAACCACACCTTCTAAAAAACGACCTTCAGAAACATACCTAGAAGCTCTTGAAACCACCTTGCCTATAGTAACAGTGCTTGAAGCTACTCTATGCTGTTATAGAGCCTATAAATCAATCTTACTGACGATTGTTCAACATTTAAGCAGATAGACAACCAACAACCACAAACAAAAAATGCTTCATATAGAAGCATGGTCTTTAAATATCCTTCAAATGCCAAACAGAAAAAAAGCCACTGAATAGTGGCTTATATATTTTTGTTTTTATTATTAATTTATTTAACTCAATAAATCTTCTTTAATTGCCTTCATAAATGGGTGAAGTGTTTTATCACTTTCCTTTCTCAGTCTGCCTAACTGAGTGGCAACCTTTTTAATATATTCAGCAACAGACAAAGTTTGATAAATTGGAATAATGTCTTTAAGTGAACGAATGCAATAAACGACATTATATAAATTTAACTTATTATCTTTTTCTTGCTGACTCAAATGAACAGCACAGGAAATAAGGACAGTTTTGAAAACAAGATTTTCAACTTCTGGAAATTTTTCTTTATGAGATTTAATGAAATCAGTAAGATATTTTTCATCCAAATCAAGATTGTTTTCATGAAGTCTTTTAACAGACTCACTATTTTGAAATGATTTTGCAATATCAAGAAAAACTTCATTCATAAAAAATTACCAAAAAACTTTTAAATTAATTATTTTCAGCCAAATACTTTTTCATATCACTTACAACAACATTATATTCTTCTTGTTTTTCTTCAATACTGAAAGGAAATAATTCTTTGGCATCTGTCAACCTTTTTATTGACCTAGCCAAATTTCCTTCAAACTTTAGAAATAATTTGAACCTTTGCTCAATTTCTTGCAGTCTAATTTTTGCTTCAGACTCTTCATTCTTTAACCTATCCATCATTGTAGACCGTTCGTCAATGAGAATGTATTTGTAATCTTCACTCATATTTTTCTTTCAAAAAGAACGGAAACAACAAAAAAAGCCACTCCGAAGAATGGCTTTTGAAAATTTGGTGGGCCCAACTGGGCTTGAACCAGTGACCATCCGATTATGAGTCGGGTGCTCTAACCAACTGAGCTATGGGCCCTAAAACTGTATTTTACTGCATTTGTAGCCTATGTGTAGCCTTTTTAAAAATGTAGCCTTTTATCTGCTTCTAAGTTGTTGATTTCAAAGGACTTTTTAAAAATGAACAGTAGATTATGAGTCCGCTGCTCTAACCAACATGAGCTAGAGGCCCATTTTTTGTCAGCACAACGCTTGTACACATTTGGCAAAGAATCTATCCAACTGCATCAATTGTTTTTTCGTGCCGATAAAAATTAAACGGCGATTGTATTACTTTGGGCACCGCAATACAAGTTTGAAAGTTTCGCTAGTGAGGGGTTTCACTGAAATTCGGGACGCAAACACGGCAATTGCCGTGTTTGCAAACCTGATTTTTAGTTACCTTCCAGGAAGCTCTTTAATTTATCGGAGCGCGATGGATGACGTAGTTTACGCAAGGCCTTTGCTTCGATTTGGCGGATACGCTCACGTGTAACATCGAACTGTTTGCCGACTTCTTCCAGCGTGTGATCGGTCGACATTTCAACACCAAAACGCATACGCAATACTTTGGCTTCGCGTGGCGTTAAAGAATCAAGCACGTCTTTTACAACGTTGCGCATCGATGCATGCAAGGCCGCATCGGCTGGCGCTAAGGTGTGGTTATCTTCGATAAAGTCACCTAAATGCGAATCATCGTCGTCACCAATTGGCGTTTCCATCGAAATTGGCTCTTTGGCGATTTTCATGATTTTGCGGATTTTATCTTCCGGCATTTCCATTTTTATCGCCAAGGTTGCTGGGTCTGGCTCAGCGCCCGTTTCTTGCAAAATTTGACGTGATATACGATTCATTTTATTGATCGTTTCTATCATGTGCACAGGAATACGAATCGTGCGGGCTTGATCTGCAATTGAACGCGTAATTGCTTGGCGAATCCACCATGTTGCATAAGTGGAGAATTTGTACCCGCGGCGGTATTCAAACTTATCAACCGCCTTCATCAAGCCAATATTACCTTCTTGAATTAAGTCGAGAAATTGCAAGCCACGATTTGTGTACTTCTTCGCGATCGAGATGACCAACCGTAAGTTCGCTTCAGTCATTTCGCGTTTTGCTTTGCGCGCTTTCATTTCACCGGCAGACATCTTTTTATTGATACCGCGTAAATCTGGCAAAGGCAATACAACACGCGCCTGCAAATCAATCAGCTTTTGTTGAAGTTGTTGAACTGCGGGGATATTGCGCCCCAAAACAGCGCTATACGCGTGTCCCGCATTCACTTCAGATTCAACCCAATGTAAGTTCGTTTCATTGCCCGGGAAAACTTTGATGAAATGCGAGCGCGGCATATTGCAGCGGTTCACCACCACTTCGAGGATTTGCTTCTCGACATGACGTACTTCATCGACTTGTCCACGCAATGTGTCACACAATTTTTCGACGACCTTCGCAGTGAAACGTATACCGAGTAATTCAGTCGAAATCGTTTCTTGCGCTTTCACATAGGCTTTTGAGTTGTAACCTTCCTTCTCAAAAGCTTTGCGCATTTTGTCAAAATTAGTTGAGATGATGTCGAACTTGGCGAGCGCGTCGCGTTTTAGCTGCTCAAGTTGTTCTGCCGAAATTCCAGCAGCAACTGCGGCGCTGTCTTCGTCATCTTCTTCCTCTTCTTCGTCATCCTCTTCGTCGTCTTCTTCGACAGCAGCAGCTACAACAGGAAGGGGTTTGACCTCATCAACTTGATTCAGATCGACCAAACCGTCGACGATATCGTCAACCTTAATTTCGTCATTAGCAATACGGTCTGCTGCGCTTAAAATTTCAGCGATTGTAGTTGGACAGGCTGAGATTGCCTGAATCATGTCCTTCAGGCCTTCTTCGATCTTCTTCGCAATGACGATCTCGCCTTCGCGCGTCAACAGTTCGACTGTACCCATTTCACGCATATACATGCGAACAGGATCAGTCGTGCGGCCAAAGTCAGAATCTACGGTGGACAGTGCTGCTTCGGCTGCGGCCTCTACTTCGTCGTCATCACTGGCGACAGTTACAACGTTGTCGGACAACAGCAATGCCTCGGCGTCAGGTGCCTGCTCATAAACCGCGACACCCATATCATTGAAGGTACCGATGATGCCTTCAATTGCTTCTGGATCAAAAACGTTTTCTGGAAGATGATCGTTAATTTCAGCAAAAGTCAGATAGCCGCGATCTTTACCCAATTTAATCAGGGTCTTTAACTTTTGGCGGCGGCGTTCGAGTTCTTCTTCCGTTGCTTCAGAATCGGCCGCAAATGCGTCCTTGAGCAAAGCTTTTTCTTTCGCCTTGCGATCTTTGGCTTTGGCCTTATCAATTGCCTTCATTTCGGCGCGCTCTACAGCGTTAAGCGCAGCCATTTCATCATTCTCGGGCTGGTATTCTTTTGGCTTACGACCGCGACGCCCAGGCACTTTCACTCCTGGCAAAATATAGCCAGACGTGTCAATCGCAGCCAAAACTGCAGCATCGGTTGTTTGGCTTACGGCATGTGTCGGTGCAGACGCTGCGTGCTCCTGGCTTTCTGCAGCCTTTTCAATTTTGTTCGTGGGCTTCGGCACTTTGGAAATCTTTGGTTCGCTCTTATTTGTTGTCACATGGTCTTTCGGTAATGCGGTTTGAATTTTCTTCGCAGATTTTGTTTCTACAACTGGCGCAACGCTTGCGACTGACTTTGCGTTCGCGATTGGTGCGGCCTTTTTAGAAACTGCGGCAACAACATTCTTTGCTTGCGCGGGAGATTTTGCTTTGCTAGTGGTTGCTGCTTCGCCTAACTTCGCGCTCTTGCTGGCCGCAATCTTTGTATCTACCACTTTAGGTGCTTTAACCGCTTTAGCAACCACTTTTTGTGGCGGGACCTTTGGTGCAGGCTTCGATTTTTCTAAGCTCGCTGCTGGCTTTTTTACTGGAGTCTTAGATGAAACTTTGGCGGGCGCGATAGCTGCGGCTTTTTTACTTGGCGCTGCGACTGACTTAACCGGTGCTTTTGCCGTAGCTTTCTGGGCAGCAGTTGATTTTGCAGAGGGAGACGTTTTGGTCGCGCTCTTTGTCGCAACTGGAGTCAGCTTTTTTGTCGGTTTCTTCATCGCACTAGCCATTGAATCAATCCATCCCTAATCAAATCATCGCGATCCAAAAAAAACAATGCACTGCCGCGACATATTTCATTCGCACACCAGCGCAATCGTATTTGTGTATCGTTCGATACTTTACTTCGGGTGTTTGGGGTTACTCGGAGGAGCTTCAGTCACATTTACAAGAGAAAATACCTGAAAAATATTTGCACTTGCCAGAAACAAAAACATCCTAAGACCTTGAATCTAAAGCCTTTAAGTATAGCACGGTCGAGGGTGTTTTGTCTCAAACCGGTTGGAGATAGTTACGCGAACACGCTAAATCAAGCAACCTTTACGGGTCAGAAACAAGATTTCAGCCCTAAGAATGTTTTTTATTTAACAAAACGATCTTGCGATGTGAATTTGCATTCAGTTAAAGATAGTAATTAATCTCGCGCAGCGACTTCTTTCTCAAGCTCCTTGCGCAATCCCTCGAGAATATTATTAATTTCACGATATCGGTGAAGTTCTTGAGGATGTTGCAAGCCGGACTTGGCTAATTGCGCAAGTTCCGCTTTGAGCATTTGTATTTTTATTTGCCGTATCGCGCCGCGCAACTCAATTTCAACGATGCCGATATCGCTTTGCTCTTGCTCCGCAATTTCCGCGATTAGGTTATCGAAGTCACTGTTTATCGTACGCAAATGCTCGGCGAGTGCTGCGAAGCTTGCGTGCTGACCCATTGCGTTTGCAACCGCAACCAGCTGACCGAGCATGGCTGCACCATCTGGCGCGAAATCTGCAGCGCTGTTTAAAAAGTCCACATCAAGCAGCGTCGATAAAGAAGGATGGGCGACGAGAATACGCATGATCTGACGCTCTAAGCCGACTGGGGCATTCCGCTTACTCTTGGGTGCGGCTTGGCGATATTTTGCGATTGGTTGCTGCAACTCGAACAGTGATTCGATCTCTGTTGGTGTGGTTTGGGTCAAGCTAGCGATGTTGCGCACAAGTTGAAGTCGCAGACCTGATGGCGGCAATTGCTGCATCAACGGCTTCGCGACAAACTGGGCAGCCGCTCGCCCTTCCGCCGTTTGCAGATCATGTTCAGCCATGACTTCATTGATAAAAAATTGCGACAAGGGCATTGCGTCACGAATTTCTTTTTCAAATGCGGCAGCGCCAAATTCGCGAACAAAGCTATCTGGATCATGCTCGCTTGGCAAGAACAAGAATTTGATAAGTTTGTTATCACTGGCATGCGGCAAACAGGCATCAAACGCGCGCCGTGCTGCCCTCCTTCCGGCGGCGTCACCATCAAAACTAAAGATAACTTGATCCGTTAGGCGCATAAGCTTTTGTACATGCGTTGGGGTACACGCCGTGCCAAGTGTTGCAACTGCTTGTGGAAAACCCATTTGCGCTAACGCAACCACATCCATATAGCCCTCGGTCACCAACACGTAACCAGCCTCACGGATTGCCTGTCGTGCTTCAAACAAGCCGTAAAGTTCGTAGCCTTTTTGGAATAGCGGCGTTTCTGGCGAATTGAGATATTTGGGCTCGCCATGTTCCATGATGCGCCCGCCAAAGCCAATTACCTGCCCTTTGGTATTTCGAATTGGGAACATGACTCGGTCACGAAATCGATCGTACCGTTTGCGACTTCCAGCCTCTTCGCCAGACCGATCAATAACTAAACCCGCCTCAACCAAAGCAGGGTCATCGTAATGGTTGAAGACTTCCTTTAAGGCATCCCAGCCGTCTGGTGCATAACCGAGTGCAAATCGTGCCGCGATTTCGCCAGAAAGCCCGCGTTTTTTTAAGTACGCAATCGCACTTTCGGCGCTGCGTAGTTTCTTGCGATATAAATCGCAGGCTTTGGTCATCACTTCGCTTAGGGCGCTGCTCTTTGCTTGGATTTCGGCACGTTGCGCGGGCAATATTCTGTCTTCATCTGGCACCAACATGCCGTGACTTTGGGCTAAATCTTTGATTGCGTCGACGTAGCTTAAACCCGCGTACTCCATGAGGAATCCAATTGAGGATCCATGCGCGCCGCACCCAAAACAGTGATAAAACTGTTTGGCTGGGCTGACAGTAAAGCTAGGTGATTTTTCATTATGAAATGGACACAAACCCATCAGATTTGCGCCGCCCTTTTTGAGCTGCACAAATTTACCAACCACATCAACAATGTCGACGCGTGCCAGCAGATCCTGAATAAAAGTTTGTGGAATCACTTAATGATGTACATCCAAATTGGAGTCGCGCAGAATCACCAATTAAATACTTGCAAGTGCCGTTTTCACACTTGCCGAAACAACCGTCATATCCGCTTTGCCCGCCAATCGCGGTTTTAACACGCCCATCAACTTACCCATATCCTGCGGGCCTTTGGCACCAACTTCGGCAATTGCCGCGTTGATTTCTGCAAGCACCTCAGCATCGCTTAAACCCGCAGGCATATAGGCGGATAAGATTACTAATTCTGCCTTTTCAATATCCGCCAAATCTTGACGTCCGCCTGCTTCAAATTGACTAATCGAGTCTTTGCGCTGCTTGATCATTTTTTCGATAATGGCGAGCACCATTTTGTCGTCAAGCTCTACCCGCTCATCGACTTCTTTTTGCTTCATGGCTGCCGTGATTAATCGAATCGTGCCAAGTTTTGCCACCTCTTTTGCTCGCATGGCGGATTTCATGTCTTCTGTAATTTGATCTTTGAGGCTCATAGTGCGCTTTCAGATAGTTAATTAAGTAAAGCGGAAAATTCGGAAAAAATTTACGACGAAAAACAAGGCTTAGAAATAACAAAACCCGCTGCGGTACACCGAAGCGGGCATGTTTTCTACAGCACCTAATCGCTCTAAATTTTTTATCACGCCGCGAGGCGCGACAGAAATTTAGTACATCTTCTTAGGCAATTGTTGACTGCGAATGCGTTTGTAGTGACGCTTAACTGCTGCTGCAAGCTTACGCTTACGTTCTGCAGTTGGTTTTTCGTAGAATTCACGAGCACGCAATTCGGTCAGGAGACCGGTCTTTTCGATGGTGCGCTTGAAGCGACGCATTGCGACTTCGAACGGCTCGTTTTCTTTAAGGCGAATTGTGGTCATGTAAGCTCAAAAAAATGGAATTTATGGGAAGACCAAGATATTAGCAGGAATTTTTAAACTATGGAAGCCTTGCGAAAGAAATTTTCTTCCGTCCGGCTTCGAACAGTGCGCTGAAGTTATAAGTACTGCGACCTTGTGCCAATAATTTGACCAACCAATAAAGTCACACAGTATCGTTAATTTGATGGAGTATAAGCAAAAGTAGTACTTTCAGCGCTTTCAAATAAAGCACTCTGAAGGTATACCACCCATAGTATTAAAATTTAAACCTTGCTTATATGTTGCCCAGCAGCGTGACCAGACGCCCATGCCCACTGGAAATTATATCCGCCCAGCCAGCCCGTCACATCCACAGATTCTCCAACAAAATACAAATTTGCTACCTTATTTGCCATCATATTTTGCTGCGACAACTCGCGGGTATCAACACCGCCCCGCGTCACCTCTGCCTTCTTATACCCTTCCGATCCATTTGGCACGAGCTGCCATCGATTAAATTGCTCACCAATAAAGCGCAAACGCTTGTCTGGCATATCTGCAAGCTTTGCGTTGCCGTCCACACCGTGGGCCTGCAGCAAGCCCTCCACCAGCCTTGTGGGCATTTGTGCCGACAAGAAGTTAGTTAAATTCTTCTTCGACGTCGTTTTTGCTTCAATCAGGGTTTGCGCAATGTCTAATTGAGGTAACAAATTGACGAAAATTGGTACGCCTTCCTGCCAAAAACTCGAAATTTGCAAAATCGCCGGGCCAGAAAGTCCGCGATGCGTAAACAACAAATCTTCCTGAAACAAAGTGCGGTCTTTCTTTTCACCGATTTCGATCTCGACTTCCAAAGAAATTCCCGCTAAGGGAACAAAGGCAGACCAATCAGTAGCCGCAAACGTCAATGGGACTAGGGCTGGACGAGGCGGTATTAGCTTGAGTCCAAACTGCTGCGCAATACGGTACGAGAAATCACTTGCGCCTATCTTAGGGATCGAAAGCCCGCCCGTCGCAATCACAAGGTGGTCCACCACGAAGGCACCTCGCTGCGTTTCCATTTGAAACTTTCCATCAATATTCTTATTGATACTGTCCACAGCACACGGCATTTGCCAAGAAACGCGAGCGAGATCACACTCCGCTTTCAACATTCGAATGATGTCTTCTGCACTGTCGTCACAAAACAATTGCCCCTTATGCTTCTCGTGAAAAGCGATGCGATACTTTTTGACAAGGCTTAGAAAGTCTTGCGGCGTATAGCGCGACAACGCGCTTTTACAAAAGTGCTTATTTTCCGATAAAAAATGGCTCGCATTTGTCTGCAAGTTTGTAAAGTTACAGCGTCCACCACCGGAAATACGAATCTTCTCCGCCAATTTTGTCGCATGATCAATTAACACAACGCGCTTGCCACCCTGTCCGGCAACTGCCGCACACATCATGCCCGCTGCACCAGCACCGATCACCGCCACATCAAACCTTTGCTTTTCCATCCCTATCCTATCCTGATAAGACGAATTTTTTGATCATTCGTTTGCGTTCAATTAGCGATTATCGCTTAAAGCAACAGTGTGTGACCGTTCTGAGCCTTGCCAAGTAAGAACGCTGATAAATACGTGCTTAAGGAATTCGTCGCGCGACGCGACATGAATCAGCTCGATTAATTTGACTTGGTATCGCAAGCATTTCGATTACAATTTCGCGCAGCAATCTTGTTAAGTCGTCGCAAAATTTTCAAACTTTTTTAAGAATGACTTGCGCGTTTCAGCGAAAAGCGCTCGGTTTGATGCAACGATCATCCTCTTCGTCTTTTTTTGATTTTTTTAACCACCTTCTTTTTTTGTCGAACAGCTTGATGCAAATTATCACTTCGGTTTTTAATCGTCTGACTGGTCGCTTAGGTTTTTTCGGCTTAATGATTGCCTATGGCGGGCTTATTTTTTTATGCCTCTCCAGCTTTATTCGCGAAGGTGATTTATCTCTGGGGCGCCATCCCATTGAAAATTTAGTGAAAACGGCGAAAGAATTTGCGAATCCAAGTTTTCTCGATGTCTGGTTTGGCAATCCAAAACTAGAGTACCGCAGCGACGACGGCACCTTGCTGCGAACAGAAAACCGACAGCTTGTCGAAGTAAAGTATTTAAAGGGCCTAGCCGAGGCAACTTGGACGACCTTTCGTATTGCCACGCTGGGCTCACTACTGGGCGCAATCTTAGCCCTGCCTTTGGGCGTTTTGACAGCGCGGAATTTGGCCGCCCCCTTAATTTTACGTTCCAGCGCAAAGACTATCCTCGACGTGACACGAGCAATTCACACCTTGGTTTTCGGCTTAGTTTTAGTTGGCATTGTGGGCCTAGGGCCAACGGCGGGCATTCTAGCGATTGCCTTCCATTCAATGGGGACTTACGGCAAACTTTTTGCTGAAGCGATCGAGTCATTAGATATTGCTGCTGTCAATGCGGTTCGGGCAGTGGGGGCGAGTCCAAGCCAAGTCTTTTTTAATGCGGTTTGGCCCGCCGTTCTACCGCAATTTGTTTCAAGTCATTTATATATTTGGGAATTCAACATTCGTGACTCCACCATACTTGGTGTGATTGGCGCAGGTGGGCTTGGCTTGCTAATTTCTGAGGCGACATCACTGTTTCAATGGGGCCGTCTAGCAACTGTGTTAATCGTCATCGTCATCTTGGTGTCCAGTTTCGATGCCATGAGTCGGCGTATTCGAAAGGCACTCTCTTGAACCGCAAACTCGTGGTCTGCATTCGCGATCTTATTTGCCCGACTGGTGGTCCTTATCCACTTAAGATTTCGCGACTAGAAATTTGCGAAGGGGAAAAGATTGCCATCGTCGGCCACAACGGCGCAGGAAAATCGACCTTCTTTCGTCTGCTCAGCGGCTTCATCAAACCTAGCGCTGGCTCCGCCGTTGTACTAGGACACGCTCTAGAACAAAGCATGCCACCAAAGAAATTGCGCAATCTGCGTCTTTCTGTGGGACAGATCATGCAAGGGCTCCATTTGGTTCAACGGATCACCGTACTAGACAACGTTTTGATTGGCAATCTTGGAAGAATTTCAGGCTGGCGCAGCCTTATTCGTTACTACAACGCAGAAGAGATTGGCGCGGCGGAACGGGCGCTGCAGACCGTTGGGCTACTCTCCAAAGCAAACACCCGCACGGATTTTTTGTCGGGAGGTGAAAAGCAAAAAGTCGCCATCGCTCGCCTCTTGCTACAAAATCCACGCTTGATTTTGGCGGATGAACCCACGGCCGCACTTGACCCCGGTGCGGCCAATGAACTTTGCCAGATTATTGGCGATGTGACCGCCCAGGTAACCTTGGTTTCCATTCTGCATAACCCGAATTTAATTCCCCTACTCGCAAACCGTGTCATTGGTCTAAAACATGGCGAGATTGTGTTTGACCTGCCAGTCGAGCAAGTCGATCAGCGCTGTCTAGACCAGTTGTATGAACTTCATCCGTAGCACCCAACTGGCTTTTAAAAAATTTTGACTTGAGCAAACCTCTAACCCAAATGACGAATTTCACCGCTGGACGCATCTGTCCCATTGCCTATCGCTACGGTGCTGAAGCGATCGCCTTAGCACCCGTTATAAAAGCAGAGACACTGTATGTGGTCGGCGGACTCTATGGCAATCACTTTGCCCTGCAGACTGTTTTGGACATGGCTGCCGCTGAACACGCAAGCGTGACGATTTGCTTCAATGGCGATTTCAATTGGTTTAACGTTGACGAACACGGCTTTAAGCATATCAACGACATCGTGCTCAAACACGACGCGCTGCTTGGCAATGTGGAATACGAATTCAGAAATGAGGATGTATTGGCTGGCTGTGGTTGTGCGTATCCAGAGAGTGTTGCGCAGGACATTGTTGAATATTCCAATGAAATTCATGTTCAACTTAAAACCACTGCACGCAAATTCCCTCAAGTCCTACATAAGCTCGCAGACTTACCTTTGTTTAAACGTTATCGCATTGGTGAGCAAATAATTAGCGCCGTTCATGGCGATGCGGACTCTTTGGCGGGTTGGGCATTTGACGCCGCCGCACTAAGAGACGCAGCCAATGCGCAATCGATCCGACAAAATTTCGAACGTGCGCAAACCGATATTTTTGCGTCAACACACACTTGTTTGCCAACGCTTCGGCAATTTGATCTCCCTGCACGCCAACGATACGGATGCGTGATCAATAACGGCGCGGCAGGCATGCCCAATTTTAAGCATACCTCGTTCGGCCTACTCACACGAATCAGTCGACAAGCTTCGCCGCATACACCAATGTACGGTATGAAACAGCAAAGTCTATTTGTTGACGCACTTCCCATTCATTATGACGCCGACCAATGGCAAAAGCACTTTGTCTCGATATGGCCAGAAGGGACGGCTGCGCACCGTTCATATTTCGGCCGAATTATGAATGGCCCAGATTTTCTGGTTAATCATGCCGCGCCCTAAAAAGGGGTGAAATCTCGACTATCCGCGCCGACATGATGCATTTTGGTGCAATCAGAAAATAGTTCATGTTGATGAACGAAATGACCCGATCGAAAAACACCCACTTGCATAATTTCTAAAATCCAATTTAGTGTTTTCAATTTGCAACACTTTTGAGTCGTTTCAGAAAAATATTTTGCCCGCTTTAACAAAATCTTGACTTGCCGACAGCAAGAGGAGATAAAGCATTATCGGTGGCGCAAACGTTTGCGTCACCGTTTTGCAGCGCGACAAATGCAAGCTTGCCTGGCATATAATTTGTGGGCACCAATGCACTCATTTTGACCGTTGCAATTCAATTTCAACCGAGGAAAAAAACTATGCGCAAATCAACACCACACCAGCGACACCTCACCGGCACAACGCTGTCGGTGCTAGCCATTGCAATCGCGACTGCGTTCCCGATGCATACCGCTATGGCTCAGGCAGCGAAACCAGCAGCCGACGACTCAGGAAAACTTGAAACGGTGATCGTGACTGGTCAACGCCGTTCAGAAAACATTAAAGATGTGCCATTGGCGATTTCCGCCATCAAAGGTGAAGCGCTCGACACGTACAATACGAGCGGACAAGACATTCGCTTCTTGGCCAGCCGTGTACCGAGCTTGAACGTTGAATCCGACTTCGGCCGCGTTTTCCCACGTTTTTTACATCCGTGGTTTGGGCAACACCGATTTCGATTTGAACGCATCACAACCAGTTGGCTTGGTCTATGACGACGTGGTGCAAGAAAATCCAATCTTGAAAGGTTTCCCTGTTTTTGACGTGGATCAAATTGAAATTTTGCGTGGCCCTCAAGGTACATTGTTCGGCCGCAACTCACCCGCAGGTATCATCAAATTTGAATCGGCAAAACCGACCAACGCGTTCGAAGGTTACGCTAACCTCGGCTACGGTAACTACAACGCGGCCAACGTCGAAGCAGCAATTAACGTGCCGCTGGATAAATCTTGGGCAGCGCGTTTTTCGATCCAAAATCAAAGTCGTGATGACCGTGTAACCAACCCACGTAGCACAGGTACGAAAGAGCTCGAAGGTTACAACGATCTGGCCGCGCGCTTCCAATTGCAATACAAAACCAGTGACTTCAGTGCGTTGGCAAATGTTCATGGCCGTCAATTGAATGGCAATGCAACATTGTTCCGTGCGGGGATCATTCAAAAAGGCACGAATGAACTCGTCAAAGGATTCCGTTACTCTAGCTATCCCACGGACGGCATTAACGACCAAGAATTGAAGTCATACGGCGCAAACTTGCGCTTGCGCTGGGATATCTCTGACGTAAGTTTCTTCTCGATCACCGCGTATGACCGCTCAGAAATTTACAGCCGTGCTGACGTTGACGGTGGTTTTGGTGCAGGACCTGGCTCGGGACCGACCTTTATTCCGTTCCCTGCGGAGACTGCTGACGGTATTCCTAACTTGCGTCAATTTACCCAAGAAGTGCGTGTCCAATCTAACACGAAGGATCCATTCCAATGGATCGCTGGCTTCTACTTCTTTGATGAAAAGTTGCAAGTTGACAGCTTTAACTACGATACTTTTGCTCCAGGCAATCCACAAAATGGATATGCGGTACAGCACCAAGCTGCTGTCTCACGAGCCGTATTTGGCTCTGTAAACTATGCGTTTACTGATGCATTTAAAGTACGCGGTGGTATTCGTTACACCAAAGATAAAAAAGACTTTGATGCTGAGCGCCAAGTGTCACCTTTTGGCGCGGGACCTACACCACTCTATACAACCAACCCACGCGATAACAATGTAAGTTGGGATATCGGCGCGAACTATGCCGCTGACAAAGAAACCAACTTCTTTGGACGTATTGCGACAGGCTACCGTGCGACAAGTATCCAGGGACGTGTTTTGTTTGGCGACGGCATTTCACAGGCAAAACCGGAGAAAAGCACATCGTACGAAGTGGGTATCAAACGTGACTTGTTTAACAACCGGGCACGCTTTACTTTGACTGCCTATCACTACGATACAAAAGATTTGCAACTCACTGCAGGTAGTGGTGCCGTTAATCAAAACCAATTAGTGAACGCGAATAAAGCGACTGGGCAAGGTTTGGAATTCGAGGCGCAAGCCAATTTAAGTCGTGAATTCAAAGCGACACTCGGCGTTAGCTACAACGACACCGAAATTAAAGATAGAAACTTGGTGGTGCAATCTTGTGGCGCACCATGCACGGTGCTCAACAATCGCGTACCAGGAACAACCAGCGCAGTTTTCATCAATGGCAACGATTTACCGCGTGCACCTCGCTATGTGGGTAACTTCAGCTTGAAATACACTACACCAATCGGCGAAGGCGAGTTCTATGCATACACCGACTGGGCCTACAAGGACAAATACAATATGTTCTTGTATCGCGCTGTTGAGTACACAGCTAAGTCTCTCTTAGAAGGCGGCTTGCGCGTTGGTTACAAGTGGGGTGATGGTAAGTATGAAATTGCTGGCTATGCACGTAACATTACTGACAGACGTCAAATCATTGCAGCGATTGACTTCAATAACTTGACAGGTATTTTGAATGAGCCACGTGCTTACGGTGCCCAATTCAAATATAACTTCCAGTAAGAAGAACGCGTTCCAGAAAAAACGCCAGATGAAAATCTGGCGTTTTTTTTCGTACCTAATGAATGAATTTTCCCGCAAAGACCTAAAACCTCGATCCTGCACCTTTCGTTAAGTGTAAAAATTTTGTCTTTTCAGTAGGCGCGCCACTTCCACACAATGCTCTACTTGCTGGCTAATGTTTACGGGAACAGGAATTTCACCGTTCAAAACTCGCTTAATCCACACTGCTGTTGCGACCGCATCGAGCGACTCCGGCACCTCTGGTAACTCGCTTTCGATACGGTCTTGCTTCTCGCTTAGCGTTCTGCATTCGCCTGCGTGAAACCAATCGATTTGTTGCGCGCGCGCAGTGCTTATGACTGTTTCACCTTCTGTGCCGCGCATCAAAAATGTGTCGCCACGTTCAACGGCAACCCCGCTTAAATACTCCCGTAGCATCAACAAATATTCTGGATGGGTATACGAAGTCAGGCGCAGTGCAGCACTGGAAAACGGCTGCAAGATTTTTACCAAAGTATGGGTCGAATTGCGCACCCCCAAAATTCGCCGCATCGCCAGAATGCGCGCCATTTTTGGTGCGAGTGTGTCGATAGGAATAAAAGACAATTGCCGATCCAGCAGTTGCGTTTCAGCCTCGGCCGACGATTGCGCAAATTTAATCTCAAGCGCCGTGAAAATCTCTGCCGTAGTAACCCGACCCGCGTCGTGGATCACACCGTGCACCAGCACGGGTACACCGCGTTGCGCCAAAAGCAACGCAAGCAATGGTGTGAGATTGGCTTTTTTCCTGGCACCGTTATAACTTGGTATGAGTACTGGCGAGTAAAGTGAATTTAACGGCGCGGCAATCTTTTCCATGCGCTCCTCAGCTGCCGCCATGAAACCTGTTATCTCATCAACTGATTCACCTTTAATACGCATCGCCAGTAAAATTCCCCCCATTTCTAAATCTGACACGCGGCCATCCAACATCGCGCCATACAGTGCTTGCGCGTCATCCACAGACAAACTGCGCGCACCATTTTTACCGCGCCCGATTTCTTTGATGAACTTCGCGGCGGCAAAATGTTCAAAGACTTTTGCTTGTAATTTGGGTTCTTTTTCCATCGAGATAGCTTACACTTAACATTTAAAAATACATCTAAAAATTGGATTTAAATCGCAGGTTTATTTTTGCGAAATTGAACCCAATTTTGCTTGTCAGAAACTTGTAAAAAATTGGGAGTATATTAAAAACTTGGGTACTTCACGCCGTATTTAAAGGCACTTCATAAAAATACATAATGAAGTATGCCTTAAGTATAGGTATTTCCAATGCAGTTTGCAGACCCGCTAACAAAACAAAGAACAAGAAAAGACTTACGCAAACTTGCGTTGGCTAGTCGTGACGCCGCAGACAGACCAAATGCTACAAATGGTAACTTAAGGCGAAGCAACAACGCCAGCGTCTGTTTTGCGTAAGCCCTACAAAGAATTCAATCATTTTCACCCCACGTAACTTAGAGGCAAATCGATGTACAAACTTTTTATCGCCAATAAAAATTATTCGTCTTGGTCACTCAGACCTTGGGCCATCATGCACGCATTAGAGCTTACTTTTGAAGAGCAAGTCATTCCCTTCGGTGCGGAAACCAACTGGGATATTTTTCGACAATTTGCCCCCACTGGCAAAGTTCCCTGTTTGCACGATGGCGACCAAGTCTTGTGGGATTCATTAGGCATCATCGAATACCTCGCGGAGAAGCATCAAGGTGTGTGGCCACGCACGACGGCGGAGCGTGCTTGGGCGCGTTGTGCGGCTGCCGAAATGCATTCCGGCTTTACGCATATGCGTCAAACTTGCCCTATGCATGTTGGTTTTAGGATCAAGTTAAACCACATTTCACCCGAGTTACAGCGCGACTTAGATCGCTTAAATGAACTCTGGTGCGAAGGCCTCAATAAATTTGGTGGTCCGTTTTTGGCGGGCGATAAATTCACAGCAGTGGATGCGTTCTTTGCCCCAGTGGTTTTCCGCATCCAAACCTACGGCTTAGTGCTGAGTGAAATGGCGCAAGCCTATGTGAATCGCCAGCTTCGGCACCCTGTTTTGCATCGTTGGGAAAAACAGGCTTTAAATGAAAACTGGCGCGAAAAGAGTCATGAAGAAGCGGCATTGGCGGCGGGTGAACTCTTGATTGATCATCGGCGCAACTGAATCAGTTTGTGCAAGTAAACAAAAATGGTGAGTGAACTTAGACGGCGTTGTTAAAGTAGACGCCGTCTAGTTTGCGGGCTGTGGCTCTGCAAACATCCACACGATTGCTTGTTCAAACTCAGCGCGCCAAAATGCCTCGTTATGTTGTCCGCCTGGCGTAATTTTTAGGCTCATTGCTTGCGCGGGATGTCCATTTGCGCACACCGATTCAAACACTTTTTTCACATCCGGCACTTGGCTACCGCCCTCGTCCCCGCCCATCAAAAAATACAGTCGCGCATCGGGTGGCATTTTTACTTTTGCAAAGTAATCAAAGCCCGGTCCTGACACCCAATAAGCAGGAGAGAAAATGCCTGCCTTGCTGAAAACATCGGGATATTGCGCAATCGCGTAATGTGAAATTAGGCCGCCCATAGAACTGCCCATGATGGCGGTATTCAATCTATCTGGCTTGGTACGGTATTGTTCGTCGATACGCGGCTTCACCACCTTCACGATGAAATCCATATACGCCTGCCCTTCTGCCTGACCAAAATCAGCGTGCGTCCACGGATTGAGTTCCGTCATGCGTTTTTCGCCACCGTTATCAATGCCCACCACAATTAATTCTAGGCGACCAGCGTGCGCCAAGGCATTCATGATTTCATCAATTCCCCATTCACCCGCATAGGCCGTTGCAGCGTCGAACAGGTTTTGCCCATCATGCATATACAAAACCGGATAACGCTTATCTGACGTGGCGTAATCTGGCGGCAAATAAAGTCGAATTTGGCGCTCACGCTGCAAACCGGGAATCACGAATTTTTCCGTCAATACAGTCACGTTGGCTTGCGCAGATGGGCTGGGTTTTGCTGCCGGGGCGGCTTTAAAAAACTGCATCTTTAGCACAAAAGCCAAGGCGATCACTAACAAAAAAATCAAGCCAAAACGCCACAGTCGCCGTAATTTACTTCCTGAGTTGGAATTCGTTTTCATTATTTTTCCTCACAATTAAATCCAGCTTTGCAAAACCAATGTGCGTTTGAGCATAGAGCAATTATTTTTATTCGTGCAATCTGTCCAACATCAGAAAATCATTTTATGTAGTAAAAGTACAGATTAATAATTACATGATATCACGCAAAAAAAATTGATTTTTTCCGTAAGGGAACTATATTTTGTTTCGGAAATAAAACAAATAAATTCAATAAATTAACAACGACAATAGTGTTCTGCGATTAATTTTGTAGTAATGTTACGAAAAATAAAAACAAACCAAAACACAAACGTCGCCTTGTCCATGTTCAGCATTGCACTTCTTTGCATTGTTTGGACTTACGCAAAATTGCGTTGGCTGGGCGCGAAAACCGCAGACAGTACGACTGTACGGCAAGGAAAAGCAACAACGCCAACGTCTGTTTTGCGTAAGTCCTCATTGTAAAAAAACGTTAGCAGCATTCATGTAAAGACACCTTAGGAGTCATGTTTATGAAATCGCCTTCGCTTCAACGCTTCAACTCGCAACAGTTTTTCACTTGGTTCACAATCCTGCTTCTCTCCGCAATGCTGAGTGCCTGCGGCGGCAGTAACCGCGTAATTCCGCCACCGCCAACCAATAATCCGACCCCGATCGCTCCGGTAGTTGCTGGTGCAACCATGCGTGTGCATTTTTACAGCGCACAAAACGACGCATTCTCTTGGGGTGTGTATTCATGGTCAGGGCCTGTTGTGCCCAGCCCTGCTTGGATTACCGGCCGCTTTCTGTTTAACAAAACCGATACCTACGGCGCTTATGTCGATATTCCTATCGACACGAAATTAACCTCGATGAAGTTCTTAGTCACCGATGGCAATGGCGTTAAAAATTGCGGTAACGACCAAGAGGTCGCCTTCGTGAAAGATATCGCCAGCACTGGCCAAGAAATTTGGATCGCCCCGTACGACTGCACCATCTATGACAAAGTTCCCGTAACAGCACCACTCACAGGTGGCAACTTGCGCGTGCACTACCATGCCGCCAACAACGATGCGTACAACTGGGGCGTGTATTCATGGTCTGGCCCTGTGACACCAAGCCCCGCTTGGATTACCGGCCGCTTCTTGTTCAACCACAGCGATAAATTTGGCGGCTATGTGGATATTCCCGTCAACACTGCACTCACATCGATTAAGTTTTTAGTCACCGATGGTAGCGGTACAAAAAATTGTGAGAGCGATCAAGAAAAAGCCTTTTCGCCCACCATTGCGACTAAAGGCCAAGAGATTTGGATTGCTCCGGCCGATTGCACCATCTACGATGCGTTGCCCGTGATCTCACCAGCGCGCTTGAACGAAGCCACAGGCTACTGGTTAGATAACACCACCCTCGCGTGGCCGGCCTCGCCTGCTAGTGGCAGCTATAAATTGTATTACGCGGCAAACGCTGGCATTAGTGCGAGCAACGTGGCAATTTTGAATGCAGATGGCAGCTTCAATTTGAGCATTGATAACGCCGGACTTTCGCCTGCTTTGCAAGCCAAGTTCCCACATTTGAAAACTGCATTGGCGCTCAAACTCAGCGCTGCGGATGCCGCAACCGCTAAAGCGAAACTCAAGGGTCAATTGGTGTTAGCGCAACTCGATGGCGGCGGCAATTTATTGAAAGCGACGTCAATTCAAACGGCCAATGTGCTGGATGATTTGTACGCCAGCGCCGCAGCCAACACCATTCTCGGCCCGTCGTTCGATGGCAATGGTGTACCCAGGATTCGCGTTTGGGCGCCGACTGCAAAATCAGTCAAACTCAATTTCTACGCTGACGCCAATACCACCGCAAAAACCACGGTCGACATGCTGGAAGACAGCAATACGGGCGTGTGGAGTTACACGGACACCAACGCAGCCCGTACCAATGCAGCGTATTACACCTTCAGCGTGAATGTGTTCAGCCGTTGGGCAGAAAACAAATTCATCACCAACGACGTGACTGACCCGTATTCGCTGAGCTTAAATGCAAATAGTAAACGCAGTTTCTTGGTGAACCTCGCCAGCGCCGCCAGTAAACCTGCGGGGTGGGACAGCCACGCGATTCCTGCCCTAGCCAGCCCTAACGATATTTCGCTCTACGAGTTGCACATGCGTGATTTCAGCGTGAGCGACAGCACCGTGCCGACGGCGCGAAAAGGCAAATATTTAGCCTTTACCGACACCAGTACCAAGGGTATGCAACACCTCAGAAGCTTAGCGCAAGCGGGCTTAAGCCATGTGCATTTGTTGCCGACTTTCGATATTGCCAGCATTAACGAAACCGGTTGCGTGAACCCAGTTATCACGCCTGCCGCGGCCGATTCAGAAACCCAGCAAGCCACCGTCGCTGCCACCAAAGACACTGACTGCTTCAATTGGGGATACGACCCGCAGCACTACACGGCGCCAGAAGGCTCGTATTCCAGCGATGCAAATAATGGCATGACGCGGGTTTTAGAATACCGCGCCATGATGCAAGCCATGCATGAAAGCGGCCTGCGCGTGGTGATGGATGTGGTGTTCAACCATACCGCCTCCGCCAAACAGAACGCCACTTCCGTGTTAGATAAAATTGTGCCGCACTACTACTACCGCACCAGCGCAACGGGCGAAATTACGGGCGATAGCTGCTGCGCAGATACCGCTGCTGAAAACGCCATGATGGCCAAGTTGATGATTGATTCCGTGAAGACTTGGGCGACGCAATACAAGGTTGATAGCTTCCGTTTCGACATCATGGGCTTGCATCCACTCGCCGTCATCAACAAGCTACAAGCCGACGTCAATGCTGCGGCGGGGCGCGACATTTACCTGTACGGCGAAGCTTGGAATATAGGCGGTGCCACGTTCAACGACTCCCGTTTTGTAGCGGCACGTCAAAGCAATATGGCGGGTACAGGTATAGGTTCATTCAACGACCGCATACGTGATGCAGTGCGCGGCGGCGGTTGCTGTGACGATGATGCGAATACCGTGTCGCAACAAGGTTTCATCAACGGTGTGTTTTATGACCGCAATGCCACCAGCACACAAACCGTGAACGACTTGTTGCGCTTAGGTGACTTAATCAAAGTCGGCCTCTCTGGCACACTGAAAGATTACAGTTTCACTGATGCGGCTGGTGTCACCAAGCCCAACTCGCAAGTTGATTACGCGGGGCAAAAAGCCGGGTTCACCAGCGCGCCCCAAGAAATCATCAACTATGTGGAAGCGCATGATAACCAAGCCTTGTTTGATATCAACGCCTTCAAATTGCCTGCCAACACCAGCATTAACGAGCGTGTGCGCGTGCAAAACTTGGGCAACGCCATCACCATGTTCTCGCAAGGCATCCCGTTCTTCCAAGCAGGGCAAGACTTGCTGCGTTCTAAATCTTTAGACCGCGACAGCTACAACGCGGGCGATTGGTTTAACGCTTTGGATTTCAGCTACGCCAGCAACAACTTCGGCGTTGGCCTACCTTCCGCAGAGAAGAACCAAGGCACGTGGCCGCTGATGCGCCCCATCTTGACAAATGCCGCCATCAAACCGGGCATGGCCGACATACTCACGGCGCGCAATACTTTCTTAGACTTGCTCACCATCCGTAAGAGCAGCTCACTGTTCCGCATGCGTACGGCGCAGGACGTGAAAGACCGCTTACAGTTCTATAACGTCGGCCCTACCCAAGTACCTGGCGTGATCGTCATGCGTCTCAACGGCACTAGCCCGTCGGTCTACCCGGGTGCGAATTACCAAAATGTGGTGGTGGTATTTAACGTCGACAAAGTCGCCCGCAGCGTAACAGTAGGCGCGCTCAGCGGCAAAGCACTCAGCCTACATCCCGTGCAACAAAACTCCAGTGCCGATGCCTTGGTAAAAACTTCTACCTTCACACCTGCCACCGGCACGTTCACCATTGCACCGCGCAGTACGGCGGTGTTTGTGGAGTAACTTAGGAAATAGGTAGAACAGGTTTGGGCGAGAAAGTTTTTTGAAATATTTGCGCTCAAACTTGGTAGTTTTTTGATGAACAAAACGCCACAGAAATGTGGCGTTTTTTATTCGCTAAAAACAAGTACACCACCTAGTGTTTTTTGGTTACGCTTTATTTATAGGCGGAAAACACTATTTAATTAATAAAAAAGAGGCAGTATATTATTTAATTGTGCCATTATAGGTATCAACGCCGTCACAAATATTTCCTTAAAAAGATCTCAACGGAGCTCCCATGTACCTGCCATCCCATCACGAAGAAAAAGACTTACGTGTGCTGCATGCACTCATTCAAACGCATCCACTTGGCGCATGGGTCACGCTCGATGATGATGGCTTCACTGCAAATCACATTCCGTTTATTCTCGATGCATCGCGAGGGCAACATGGCACGCTAAGAGCCCATGTGGCGCGGGCCAATCCGGTGTGGCAAACCATCAACGTCGCCGCCGCTTCACTTGTCATTTTTCAGGGATCACAGACGTACATCACGCCCAACTGGTATCCCACCAAACAGCTCAACGGTAAGGTCGTGCCGACTTGGAATTACACCGTCGTCCATGCGCATGGCAAAGCAAAAATAATTCACGACCGCGAGTGGCTGTTGCAAACCATTACCGACCTCACCAAGCAACATGAATCCGGGCGACCTGCGCCTTGGAAGGTGTCTGACGCACCAGCAGAATTCATTGATCGACTTGTGAGCGCTATCGTAGGCATTGAGATTCCAATCACCCACATCGTTGGGAAGTGGAAAGTCAGCCAAGACGAAGCCATGGCAGATAGATTGGGCACTGCGGAGGCGCTTGCGAAACTTGGGGATGCGAATTCGTTGGCGATGTCTGGCTTGGTCTCTTCGCGGGTTGATTAATTCAACCGAGCGAAACAACTTCAGTCATGTAGGGCGGGTGCAACCCGCATCCTTTTTGGCA
>JAIETO010000125.1 GCA_019745005.1 Burkholderiaceae bacterium | reverse complement strand
ACTTCTTTGACGCGATCGGCGATTTCCCTCACCTTACTCACCTCCAAGCCAGTAACGCGAAATTGAACGGGATAAGGAACTGGCGGTCCGTTTGGTAAGAGTTTTACCCGCCCGCGCACTTCGGGGAAATCAGTTTTAAAGATTTGTACGATTTTTAATCTGAGCGCCTCTCGCGCTTTTAAATCCTTGGGCAAGACCACGATTTGAGAGACGTTTGTTTGTGGGAAAATCTGCTCAAGCGGTAGATAAAAACGAGGACTCCCTGTCCCGACATAACTTGTCACAGATTCCACGCCCTCTTGTTGACGGATAAAAGCCTCAAACTTCTTCGCTTGTGCCTCTGTCGCTTTAAATGAAGAACCCTCAGGCAACCATAATTCGACCATTAACTCTGGTCTACTCGAGTCCGGAAAAAATTGCTGCTCGATAAATTTAAAGCCAAATACACCTAACGCAAAAATGCCCAAAGTAAGGACAATGGTTGTCTTGCGCCACTCAACACACCAATTCACTGTTTTTCTAAACCGATTGTAAAACGGCGTATCAAAAAGTTCGTGGTGTCCATCAGCGTTAGTTGCAGGCTTTACTTTCAATAACAGAAATCCTAAATACGGCGTAAAAATAACAGCCGCCAGCCACGAGATAATCAAGGCCAAAGCATTAACAGAAAACATTGAGAACGTGTATTCGCCTGCCGCTGACTTCGCCAAGCCGATTGGCAGAAAGCCGGCCGCAGTAATTAGGGTGCCTGTTAACATCGGCATCGCGGTCGACGTGTACGCGAAAGTGGCAGCATCCATGCGGCTAAAGCCCTCTTCCATCTTTCTCACCATCATTTCGACTGCGATAATTGCGTCATCAACCAACAAACCCAGCGCAATAATTAATGCGCCCAGCGAAATTTTATGCAAATCAATGTCGAAAATGCGCATAAACAAGAAAGTCACTGCTAAAACCAAGGGGATCGTTAAACCCACAACCAATCCCGGCCAAACGTCTAAGCGTAGTGGTTTAGTGTGAAATCCTAACGCCAAGAAACTGACTGCAAGCACAATGACGACAGCCTCAATCAAGGTTCGAACAAACTCCCCCACCGACGAAGAAACAATTTTTGGTTGATCAGAAACGCGCTCTAGTTGAATTCCGGCAGGTAACTTCGCTTTGAGCTTTGCAACATCAACAGCTAAATGCTTTCCCAATTCGATGATATTTCCACCCTTCTCCATCGATATTCCGAGGCCGATCACTTCTTTACCATTGAAACGCATTTTGTCTTGTGGCGGGTTTTTGGTCTCCCTTGTTACCGTCGCAAAATCGCCTAACCGAAAGGTTGTGCCGTTTGCGCGTAACTGAAAATTTTCTAGATCCTTTACTCGAACTAAAGCGCCAGAAATACGCACTTGTAGATTATCTTTGGTGGTGGTTAAAACGCCTGTTGCCTCAACCGTGTTTTGCGCGCTGAGTTGATTAATAATTGACTCAAACGAGATCCCTAGTTGAGCGAATTTATTCTGCGAAAACTCAATGTCAACTTTTTCGTCCTGCACGCCAAATAACTCCACCTTTGCGACAGTTGGGATACGCAAAAATTCTTGTCGCACGAAATCAGCATACTCTTTGACTTCCTCATAGGTAAATCCGTCTCCTGACAGTGCAAAAATAGAGCCATATGTGTCACCGAATTCATCGTTAAAAAATGGTCCGAGCACACCCGGCGGCAAGGTGCCTCGGATGTCACCAATTTTTTTACGAGCCTGATACCAACTTTGCGCTGTTTCCTTAGGTGGTGTTGATTCGCGCAACTGCAAAATAATCACCGTCTCGCCAGGTTTTGAGTAACTGCGAATTTTGTCGATATACGGCACTTCTTGCAGCTTTTTTTCTAGTTTATCGGCGACCTGCTCCGCCATTTGCAACGAGGTCGCGCCCGGCCAAATTGCGCGCACAACCATCGCACGAAAAGTGAATGGCGGATCTTCATCTTGTCCTAAGCTACCAAAACTAAAAATTCCTCCTAACAGCAAAGCAACCATAAGATACCGCGTCAATGGGATATGTTCGAGCGCCCACCTTGATAAATTAAACCCTTTCGATTCTTGGTTCATTTCGGCGCCCCTTGAGTGCTATTGGTTGTCGCTGCCGCGGCGTCCTGCGCTTCCTTAGATTTTTTTTCTTCATCGGGATTTGCTTTAGCGCTACTCGAATTTGACGTAGCCTCCTCGCCCAAAATACTGACCTTTTGTCCCACTTTAAGTTGATGTACGCCCGCAGTCACTACCACCTGCCCAACGCTCAGACCAGCGCCAACTAAGACAGATTGCCCTGACGAACCAGAGATAACAATTGGCACTAAACGCACAACGCCTGATTCGACCAACCAAACTGAAGTCACATTTTTTTCTTGAAACAACGCTGTCAAGGGAAGCTTTATCGCAGTTGGAGCGTCCTTTAGCGCAAATGTGGCGCTCGCAGTCATTCCTAACTTGAGGTCTTTTTGTGCTGTGGGTAACGCCAACTTTGCGGTAAACGTTCTAGTTACCGGATCGGCTATGGGCGACAACTCACGCAATTTTGCAGGGATTGCTTCGCCTTTATTGGCCCAAAGCCGCACGCTAACGTCGGTTAGCTGACGAATAGTTGATACTTTATCTTCTGGTATGCCTACCACCACATCGATATCGCTTGTTTGCGCAACTCGAATGACAGGCGTTCCAGCAGCAACGACTTGGCCGACTTCCGCATCGACAGAGGTCACGACACCATCCGCATCAGCGACAAGGCTGGTATAACTTGATTGATTTAACTGATTTTTATAAACCGCAACACTTTGCTCGTAAGAGGCTTGAGCAGCTTTGTAAGCTGTTTCCTTAGAATCGAGCACTGTTGCCGCGACAAAATTCTTTTCCTTTAGTTCTTGATAGCGTTTTAGCTCAGCCTTAGCTAAATCGCGATTACTTTCAGCCGCAGTCATCCCAGCATGTGCCTGAACTTGGGCCAAGGCCAAATCCTGTGGGTCGAGCCGCATAAGTGCCTGACCTCGTTTGACTGGTGTACCAACCTCCACTAAACGCGCAACAATTTTTCCATTTACACGAAATCCTAAGCGTGACTCAACTTTAGGCCTTACTTCACCAGAAAATACTAAGGCTGATGTGACTGGCTCGAGGGCTATCGTCATCACTCGCACCGGTCTCACATCTTCCGTTTTTTCGACTGGTTTCGAGCATGCGCACAAAACCAGCAGTGCACTTAAGCTCAGCGCTTTATGTGTTCTTGATGTCAACTTCAAGCTGTTCGATTGAATATTCTGTAATCCAAAAGCGCTTTTGAAAAATGTAGTCACGGGGAATATCCTTTACTATGCAAGCGACAAAATTGAAATCCGGCTCAAGGCCAATTCCTTAGTCATTTATTTTTATGGCTAAATGTCGACATCAACTGCAAAACGAAATCAAAAATATTGTCGTTTCAGTAATTCATAAAAATAAATGACTCTTGGGTTATTAATTATAATTGCCTCCTATTTTTTTGCCAATGACTTTTGAGTCATTTATTATTTTTGGTCTATGTCCGTCAATCACTACGAAAATTTTCCCGTTGCCTCGATTCTACTTCCCGCCAAGCTACGAAGCTCAGTCGCAACCATTTATGCTTTTGCACGAAGCGCCGATGACCTCGCTGATGAAGGGGATGCAAGGCCTGAGGAAAGAATTACGTCGTTGGAAATCTATGAGTCTGAACTCAATAAGTTAAAGCAAAACGAAACAACGCAGTCATCGCTTTTCATCGCGCTTGGCAAGGTAATCAAAGACCAAAAATTGCCGTTTGAGCCCTTCTATGCGTTGCTGTCCGCATTTAAGCAAGACGTTACTACAAAGCGCTACCAAACTTTTAATGATTTGCTTGATTACTGCGCGAGGTCCGCCAATCCCGTTGGCCAAATCATGCTTGGGCTTTACAAGGAAACAAGCGAACAAAATCGAAAGCAATCTGACGAAATATGTAGTGCGCTGCAATTGATTAACTTTTGGCAGGATGTGGCCATAGACTGGCAAAAAGGACGTATCTACGTCCCGCTCGAAGATTTGAAGAAATACGATGTTGATGAAGCCCAAATCTCAAACAGCATCGTCAGCGAACAATGGCGTGCATTAATGCGATTTCAAACGATGCGCGCTCGCACAATTTTGCTAGATGGCAGCCCATTATGTAAAAGGCTGCCGGGAAGAATCGGTTGGGAACTACGACTCGTAGTGCAAGGTGGGCTTAGAATTTTAGAGCGCATTGACCAGTGCGATGGCGACGTCTTCCGACAAAGGCCAAAACTCAATTGGAAAGACTGGCTAATGATGATTTGGCGAGCGATTCGAATGTGAGGCGTTGTTTCTGCCTCGTGAGAAAAAATGGGCAAAATACGTTTGGCGCAACTAGTTGATGTGCATCGATGCACAAATACTCATTATCGATAGAGCCGCGCTCGTATTTTAAATCAACTCAACGCTCTACCGCGCGGGACGGGGGCAAAGAAATCCCAAGCGTTTCCTCAATCTGAGCGAGCGATGCGGGGTCCTTTATTACTGCAGAAAGCCAAGAATGCAGCGACATTTCCCCCCAAGTTGCTGCTTTTTCTGCAAGATACGCAACCGGACTGTGCGGTTCAGTTTGTCGAAAAAATTCTGCAACTTCGCGTAGGCGATCAATCGCCTCAGAGCGAGTTTGAATGGCAGCTTTCGGCCCAGATGGCGTGACAACAACGGCTTCGCTCAATACAATCGCCCCCCCGTATCCGATACGTCAGAAATACTTACTGTTGAACTCACAGTTTTAACGCCAACATCGTGCGCAAATCGAGTAACCATTAAAACTACGTTTTCAAGTGCGTCGCGTGCAGCGGAAAAACTTGGGCCATTGAGACCCAAACGGCGATCGACTGACGCTTCCAGCAAAGCGAGGTTAGTGACACATTGCTTCGTATCTTTCATTAGCCTTTCATAAAATGCCTTCGAGCTTTTCCGCTTAGCGGTCTCCAGTTCATTTAATCTATTCTTTGCTTCATTACGCGCAACGTCTGTCTCGCCGTTCGCTTTGTCGTGATTTAGTTCCTTACCACGCGCAAATTCAAAATCGGTCATGGAAAAAGCTGTTGCACGCCCTTCAGTTAAAGGTAGTTCCAGCGCGAGTTGCTGCGAACGCGCGAGTACCCAATGCAAATTACCAATCCGCTGTTCAAAATCACCCTCAACGGACAAAGGAAAGAGGTCATCCCAGTATAAATCTAAGAGTCCTGTGATTAAGGCAAAGCCTTGTGCTAAGCCGGCAAATTGATTTAGTTTCGCATTCGCCTCAGTAAGCCACACGGCCAATCTCAAGTCTTTACTTTCTTTTTCAATCAAGCTTGTACATTGCGTTAAAACAAATGACCAATCAGATGTTTTAACGTCAGCGACCCATTCACCTTGATCTAGACTGGAATCATCAAAACGACGCGCCTCAACAATAGCGTCGATCTCCCTAGAAAAAGAAAGATCTTTACCAGTCGGTGCGTCTCCCTGAATCGGGAAAAGAAGTTTTTCAAAGTTCAACATTGCTACGGCTGCCTTCTACAAAAATATATTTCTACATCAGTTTTCTTCGCCATCTTTCCTTTAAAGAAAAGCTTCAAGCGAAAAAATCAGTTATTGCGATACTCGAAATTCTATGCGTCTGTTTCTAGCGCGGCCCTCAACCGTTTCATTTGTGGTGATGGGGCGATCCGGTCCCTGCCCAAGCACACTTATCAAATCCGCCGGTACGCCTTTATTTGCTAGATAGGATTTAACAGCTTCTGCTCTCGCAATGCTTAAAGCGACATTGCTCGCACGTAAGCCTTGATTGTCCGTGTTACCAATGACTTCGACACGCTTGTTTTTGAGCTTCAAAAGAGGAACTGCTAGTTCGTCAAGTATCGCGACTCCTGATGGGGTCAGGGTCGATCTTCCTGTCTCAAATTCCACAATACGGTTTGCTAAAATTCCGTCCAAAATTGACTGCTCGGCGGCAGACACGCGCAATGCATTATTTACGGTATATGTCGAATTCAAATTGCTTGCGATTTCGCTGGCGATTTGCTGACGCTGCGCTTCGTTCGCTACCTCGCCACGCACACTAACAACCGTGCCGTCGATTTTGATTTGCCCCTTACTAATTAACTTCAAATTTGGCGCAATTAACTTCTGCACATTCGAAGTCCAATTTGCGGGAAGAACGCTGGGTCCAATATTGATCTGATCAAGCACGTTCTCGGTTCCGTAGAGCTCGCGCAATTTTCCTAAAATTTGTGATTTACTCCCCTCATCAGGTACCGTTCCGGTGGCGACTATTTGACCTGGTCTCGCATTTGCCGTTGCGAGGACTGGCTTACTGAGTTGCGCGCAAACGTTTAGAGAAATCGAAATGAATAACGAAAAGAAAAAAAAGTATCTCATGTCTCAAATTCCAATAAATGTTGTGCGAAACGTGTCTAATGCGACTTTCAGTGAGAGCTCTGGTTGGGTCAAATAGCTAGATAACTTCTTCAAACCAAAATCAGAACCTATTTGTCCCTCGACCCATCCTGCGTTCTCAAAAGTGATTAAATGTTCGGTGCCGACTGACGGGTCAATTATTGCTTGTAGTGTCTTCGGTGACGCTCCGCTAAAGCCCAAAACAAGTTCAAAACCTTGTTCCACTTCTGTGATAAACAATGCCAACTCAAAGTCAGCGCGAGTCAAGAATGGGGCAATCAAGTGCATCCAAAAAGCGCCAACCAAGTAGCGATACATCGGATCCTGCGGCAGGGGCAATACCAAACTTTTATCCAAGCGATTACTGCAACTCGTCATCACTGGCTGCAACAATAATCCTAAAGCCAGTAACAACTCACGCGCACTACCCTTAAATCCACCGTTTGCAAGCATTTGATCCAAAGCGCCAACCGTCTGCATCTCTAAAAAATCCGTGAATGCCGCTTCGTACGAGGTTGTTCTTAGCTCTAGTTCTATTTTGGTTGTGGAAAGATTTTGTAACGGTACGATAGGATCACTAGCAGCAACGATGCCGACACCTTGCACGGCCAAACGCTTCCAAAGACGAGACAATATAACGGGACAAATGCCGACGAATTGAAGTGGATCGTCAATTTCCATCGCACCCATCGTTAAGAACGGGAACCGACGCTGCGCCATGTCACTGCTTGCAATAATGTGGCCAGCTATTGCTCGCTTCTTTTGTGGGCCAATGAAAGCAAAATCAATAGGTTTTGCGCTGTCATAGCCGATTTTCCATCGGGGGTCTTCGGAAAGGAGCGCCATCGTCTGCGCTAACCAATCGTCTAATATTTGGATGAGTGGAAGGTTTTCAGTTGCTTTTACAAAGTCGCCTCGGCTGGGGATTTTTCCAAAGTAACTGATTTTTGTTGCCGTTGACGTGCTGCTCATCGTCCAACTCCTTGATTAATTGCTGGTTGGCTTTTTTGGGTATTTGGTAAGGCACTCTGCGCTGGAATACTAGTTGTCGGTAACAATGTGCCGACGATCACTTCAGGCAATTTCAAGCCACGGAACCCGCGACTTTGTCCGCCTGCGTTATCTGCTGCGGCATAGGGATTACTAATAATTTTTAGGTTCACAGAAATAGAAACACCGTTTGCCGTCCAATTGAGTTCGTGAACGCCATTGTCTTTTCGCTTATTCGATGATGACTCCATCAATTTCGTAAAGCCAAATTTTCCCGGAAAATTCGCAACATCCACGACCCTACCGTCAAACATCGTGGCCGTGATGCGCGCGCCTGGAACGCCTTGCGCATTGGGCCAAACAACTTGTACCCAATCAGCTTGCGTATTACGGTAACGAAGTTGCTGCCCGTCGATTTCAATCGTGTATTCAGTCACGCCCGAAGCGGGCAAAGGTAAAACTTGAAAAGATGTTTGCGCTTCGGTCGCCACTGCGTTGGGCACACCACTGGTGCTGAGCGGCGCAATCCATAAACCGAAGTTACTTTGCAGTTGTGGCGACAAACTAAGCCCCAACTCTGCCCAAGTTCGCGCAGTCAATGAGTCGCCCCGTCGCACCAAAAGCGGTCCCATCGACGAATTGACAAATTTGGCGATTGCCCCGTCCGTGCCAAAAATCTGGGCGATCTCGGCCGCAGTTGCTTCAACTTTCGAATCAATTGAAAATGGAAATTTTGTTGCAATATTTTTTTGGAATGGCTCCACTACTTGCGCCAACCAAATTTTGTTCACCTCTGCCTCAGTGGGTCGAATAATCACTGCAAATGATTGAATCAACGGACGAACAAGCAAGGGACGCAAAGCCTGTTTCTGATTGTCAGCCATACCAACCAGCATTTGCTCGTCGACATACTTCAAGCTCTCAGAAAGTTCGCTCCCATTCCCTTCTAAGGTCTGTTGCATTAACTGACGAGCGCCGGGGCCAGCATCTCCCTGATTTTTTAATTGGTTAAAGCGACTGCGTACCTTTGAAAGATTTTCTAAATACCCTTTCATCAGTGACGCATCTTTGTCGCTTACAACGACTAACTTGGCAATTCCAGAGAATTCTTTTCCAACCAAACCCAACGCCGATCCATTTTTGGGATCCGACAAGTTAACACTTACATTCACTTGCGACGGTGTCTGACGTAAAATTGTCTCCTTAAACCATTGCATCGCACCACGCTGCGCATTTTGTAAACCCTGATTGACTAGCGACGGGTTATCCCAAGAAGTTTCAGCATAAACCGTGGAAATCAATTTGTTGATCGGCGAGCTTTGTGGATCACCTAAGCGGTTCATTGCCGAAACGGCGTGATCGAAATCGCCCAAGTCGATGACAGTGATACCCTGCAAAAATTTTTGCCATTCTTTGCTGTACTCAGCCTTGTATTGCAAAATCAGATTTTTCTGAATATCTTCTGGGCTTCCTTCCAGAGTCAGATCATCTTTGGCTGACGATTTAAGCACCCAATCAGCACTTTGCAATTCCTTATTGGCCGCTTCTTTAAATGCGGAGGAAACAAATTTTTCCCAAGCATCCTTTGTAAATGCTCCAGAAATCACATAGCTGCCAGCAATCAACTCTTTGTCCTGGTCGCCAACGATTTTTGCCACGGTTACAGGTGAAAAACGGGTCGCTGCGCGCGCCTTAATATCGGCATAAACCCGGTCGCGAGCTGGTAATCCGCGTACGACACGCTTTAAATTTTCCCTTGACTGATCGACTAAAGATAATTTGCTCTCGATGGTGGGCCATGTAGGGTCACTTACCTGTGAAAGATAAAAACTAATGATTTTCTCGGCATGGCGAATCATTTCGTCTTTAGACATCGTGCCCCGATTGGTTTCTAACCAATTTCTCCAAAAACGAGTAAGTTGATCATTGAGATGGACTGGTTCAGCACGACTTTGATCACTCAACATCAAATACGTTTTTAGGGCGTTATAGCCATCTTCGGTATTTGTGGGTGAAGCATCACGATAAGACTGCACTGGTTTTATGTTCGATCCGTCATTGCTAACTGGTTTCGCTTGCTGCGCGTTCAAACTTGTTACAACTGCGCCTACTTCCGCTTTCACAGGCGTTTCAAACTGATTTCCTGCGGCATTCATTTCTGAAAGAAATGACTCTAAATTTTGTCCGACTGGTTTAAGCAAAAGTTCACGAATACCAGAGAAGTACTCTTGTTTAATTTTTTGCTCCAATACATCGCCTTGATACAAACCGAAACCCAAGGCCAAAGGGCGGTTGTCACGATATTTTTCGAGTTGTTCTATGCGCTCTTGCAAAAGCTCAAGTGCTTCAAGGCGCGACTGTAAATCCAGCCGATTTTCTTGCAGTTTAACGGCCTTATTGAGATCCGCCTGAACGTTCTGAACCAATTGTTTGTTCGCTACATATGACCAACTAAAGGCAGCCAACGATAAACCAACGACAGTCACGGCACCGAAGAAAACCGTTTGGCGAAAACGTGATTTTGCTTTGCTTGCGTATTGTGAAACGAGAGATTTGTCGGCGAAAATCACCTTCCTAAACAAATCAAGCAGAAAGAAACCATGCTGTGAGGAGATATCAACTTTCGGTTGACGTATTTGTTTCAGGCTAAAGCGACTTGCAATTCGATCGGCCGAAGCGCTGATCGCCTGCCCTTCTTGCAGTGCGCTTGTAAAGTAAAATCCACGAAAAATTGGCTTAAATTGAAACGGATTTTCTTCAAAGAGCGTCGCAATGAATGAGCGTAACGGATTTTTTACGGTGGAGAACTCAAGTGGAAAAGTAAACACGCCGGGAGGCATTCTTTCACTTTGACTCATTGCCATATTCGCTAAACTCATTTGCTTTAAGCCATCATAGAGTTCATCGAAGCGCTGATCAAAAAAATCAACCACATCTTGGTTTGTGTTTTTTAAGCTGTACGGTAAGGTTGCGCCCCAAACACGGTCTTTTTCTGCGCGGTCACTGTCCAAAAAGAATTCGCTAAATCCGTCTATTAAATCGGCTTTGGTGAAGACCACGTAGACGGGTGCAAAAACTTCTAATTTTTCTGTCAGTTCTTGAACACGTTGGCGTAAATTTTTTGCTAGGTTGATGCCAAATTCAGGGCGATTAGAAGTGAGTTCTGAAACGCTCACCGCGATGATAATGCCATTGATTGGCGCTAACTTCCGATGCTTTTTTAAGAGGGACAGAAACCCAAACCACTCCTCCCTATCCTCCTCTTGAACGGCGTAACGCCCTGCGGTGTCGAGAATAATCCCGTCAGTAGTAAAAAACCAATCGCAATTTCGCGTTCCTCCCACCCCGTGCACAACTTTGCCATTCTTATCTGCAAACGGAAACTGCAACCCCGAATTAGCGATCGCGGTGCTTTTCCCAGCGGCAGGGTTACCAATGATCATGTACCAAGGCAATTCATACAACGCACGCGAGCCCGACATCAATCCAAGTTTAGAAGTTCGAATGGTGGAAATAGCGTCCAACATACGCTTGCGCACCGTATCTAATTCGCCATTTTTTACGACATCTTTCGTCGATTCTGATTGTATTGCCTCTTGTTCGAGGGCGTCACCAAGACCTTTTGATGCCCTCTTGGTTTTCCAAAGCCTCAAAAGCAAAAGGAATAACCAAACAGACAAGGCAATTGCAAACAGCACCAAACACCAGAGCACGGCAACCTCTAAGTTCGTGGCGCCCAAAACTAGGATGCCAGCAAGTGCCAAAAAGCCGAGCACAACTAGAAAACGACTATCGGTAATGAAATTTAAAAAACGCTGCATTATTTATCTCTTCAAAATTATTTCGACTACTTTTAACTTCTTTCAATTTTTATCAATTACCTTCGCTAGTAGCGATTTTTTCTCATCTCTGTACAGGAAAAATAAGGGCAATACTGCGTTGGTGCTCATCCAAATTGCAGGCGCACAATACGCATGAAGCACCATTTCGCGCTTGTTCAAATCCCAGCGCCAAGGTCGCTAAACTAGCAACCCCGCCAAGATCGCCGCAGGCTTCAGTCAACTTAAAAAAATCTTCGGCTAAATCCAACTCGGGGAACAAATTCGTTCCTAATGCCACCAGTTCTAGTGTTTGATTGATTTGGTTTCCTGTGTCAGAAATGACACTTTGGATGGCCTCTTTGGAAACGCTCAATGTGGACATTGCTTGCACTGTTAATTCGCGTAGCGCACCGTCCTTACCACGTCGATCTTGTGTGATGCTTTGCTCGCGCCTTTTCTGCGAGACCCCATTCACATATGCCTCAGCCTTCAATCCCATGCTCATTGCATCAAGCTTTTTCATGACTAGTAAAGCCGCAGCACCTTCGCTAGGTACTTTTCCCGTTGGATTTTTCCCATTCACCAAAACACCAGCTTGTTGCATCAACTCGACAGATTCATCACCAATCATCGACTCAAATGCAAGCACGACAATCGCGCTGTTTTTCTGGAGATTTTGTTGCTCAATGAATTGATTCGACAAAAATTCGAACTGTGTCTGCACAGGGCTTTTCTTTAAGACTTGAATACGTAAATTCTCAGATGGCCAAGTCGTATCAAGCGCAATTTTTCTGTACCACTCGCTACATGCAATGCTTTGTAAGTTGCTCCACCGTTCCGGCACGCGCAAGAAAATTTCAAGCGTGATTGGATCAAGAATGTTCTTTAACTGCCCTTGAGAATTTCCTTGCTGTTCCTGCAGGGTCGGTTGTAAATGACCTTGAGAAATTGCCAGCGCCTCATCGAGTATCTCGCGCAGACTCTCGCCACCTAAAAAGATCGCACGTAAATCCTCCGTCAACCATTGAATTTCTGGCTTCTTTCCCGACCGTTGCCAGGTTAAAAATTCGTTGCTTGACTCATCCACTGTGAGCGAAGCGATGCGTCCGGTGGGTATAGGAAACCCATCGTCATCAACTAAGCTTTCGTCAAGCTCCAAACGCGCTTCGCCAGACTTCAACTTGTCAAGAACTTCTGCGCTCGTCATGCCATGGCATGTCTTCAGACTTGTCGCAAGTACTGAAAACTCCTGTGCAATGGCCTCGTTGGATGGTGCATTGTTCGAGTTATCTGCGGGTTTGGCGGTTTCATTGCTTGCTTGACCGACCGAGGCGGCCCTAGACGTTTGCAGAACTTTTTTACCCACCCAAAGTGTTCCCAGCACAAGTAAAGGAAACCCAAGAAAATATGCGCCAACCTCAATATTGCTCGGTAGGCGATTCGAAGTGCGCCACGAATAAATCACTACGAGCCAAACCAAAAGGAAAACACCACCGATCAAAAAACTTCGTGATATCCATTGCCGCATCTGCAAACCTTCACTCTAAAAATATAATTGCTGAAATCAAGCGAGATCAGAAGAGATCGATAGTTGCCTGCTGCCCTGCTATAAGCACTGCGCCACACCCCACTTTGTCGCCAGCACGAGCGGCCGGCTTTCCATCTACGATCAGAGATTCATCACCACTCACTATCGTGGTCGTGCCATGCCCTGGAATCGGGCAACTCACCTTGTCTCCCTTACGTGCAATTTTTCGATTGCCCGTGTCGGACTGCGTAGATGCCTCAATGACAGTGCCGCCGTGAGATGTTTTATCGCCCAAGCAAATGAGTGGTTTTGCCATGATTTATCCTTTATTTTCCCAACACGCCCGGCTTACGCAGCTCAGAATGTCCATAATCCATTAACTTCCAGCGTCCGCCCCATGTCAAACCAGCGGCCTCCGCCAATTCGCCATACAGTTCATAGCCTCGCATGGCCCATGCATCTTTTTCGGAAATGACCAATTTCCCATTTCGATAAAAAGCACAATCTGCCGCATAACCAAACTGGTGATAACTTTGAAACGCCTTGGCATTTGTCACATGCGTGCCCAATTCGGCCAACTGATTTTGGCGTTCTGGGCTGCGATAACCCTCAATGATCGCCATTTCATAGCCGTGCTTTTCACGCATTTCTTTAAAAACCCAAAGCAAGCGCTGCCTAAACTCCAAATTCAACAAATCCCAATTCCGACTTGCCCCACTCAACATCGGCCGCTCTTGCAAAACCTCCACTGTGCTAAATATCTCGGGGGGCAACGGCGCGGGCGGCACTAATTGCTCGCCTTTGAGCAAATCCGCAATTTGAGTGTTAACCGTGCGCGATTCAGTTTCAAAGCCATCTAAGCCACGATATTCGCTAAAGGTCCATGCGAGAACTGGGGGCAAAAGTAGAACCGCTGCCATCGCCAATACCAAAAGGTAATTGCCTTTAATGAAGTGGACGCCTTGCCGACATTTATCTTGTAAAACTGTTTTGGAACTCCCAAGCAAATGGTTTGCGGTTTGATTGGCATGGTTGTAGTTTTTCTCTGCACGCGCGCTAACGCGCATAAAAATTCCGCTAACAAACTCTCGCCCGTCAGGAAAAAAAATGAGCCAAGCAGCACCGCAACTCAGCAAGAAATAAATACTAACGACGAGAAAAAACACAAAAATTCCCAAATGAAACAAAATGATAATTAAAAGATAATTTACAGGCGTTATTTAAAATGTTTTTTATAAAATGAGCAACACGAAATTCGTAAGAATTTGTTACACATTATGTAATTGTTAAAAAATCTACCTGGCGCTATAATTATCTCAATTAATTAACTTTATATCAATAATTTTTTATTGAATATTTTAAAAAGGCAAATCAATTGGTGCTCTCGGCCTATTTTTAACTGAGCACATAAACGTTTTACCAAAGGTATAGCCCAAATTTGGGCGATCTGTTTCCTAAAGTACATTTCGAAGCAGATGCGCGAACATGCCAAAAGTGAACGAGAAAACACCCGAAGAGCCATAGTTCTTTACAGATATTAAACACTGGGCGAAAAATCGCCGAAACGCATTAAATTTAAATTTAACAATACTTGGAGAGTTTATTTTGCAAGAAATAAAAAAAATCGGTGAGGCGACTGGGGCAACAAATCGTCCAAGCCTACTAGGGAATGCAGACGCTCCGAGTGCGCCAATTTCTAGCGTATTTGAAACACTTGAAGAGCAAAAAATACCGTCGCGCGCGCCAAACAAGGTGGTTACGAAAACATCGCCTTCAAAACTTGTTGGGATCCTGCTAGTTACCGCGTCACTGATTGCAGCTGGGATTTTTATACAATCGACACGCAAGAGTGCGAACGACAATCGTAAAGATTCGTCTCTACATGCACTACCCGCCGTCGAACACTCATCCGCGACCAACAATCTGGCAAACGCGTCAGTAGAACAAAAATCTGATGGTGCACAAGCTAAAAACCCGTCGAGCCCAGAACAGGCAAACGTAAGTTCTACCGATGCGAAAGAAACAGCGACGATTATTGATCAAGGTGAAGATAAATCGTCCACAAAGAAAGGCGAAGCAGGCACGATTACCAACCTAGAAAGACAAACAAAGACGGCAGATGACGAAGCCCGCGTTGCAACGTTAGCAAATGAAAACAAGCCGTCCAGCACGCAAAAAAAGAAGAACGAAAATACGCAAAGCGCGCAAGAAAGAACAAGCACCGAGAAAGGCGCGCCGACGCAAAAAATAACCAAGGCGGCCAAGCCCAACAAATCTAATCAAGAGCCAATCATAGATCGAGACGTTGTCATCTTAAGCGCCTTAGTTGCCAGCGATACGACCAGAGCACCAAGTGAAGCGGGCACGCCAAAGCCCAAAAAACCTAGCACTTTTGAGCAGAAATTAAAACTTGAAAATCAATGGTACGGCCTACCAGAGCGCAAAAACCAAGACCCAAATAGTCTTTCAGTTGAATGTAAAAACGCGTCTGGCGAAATTGAAAAATGTCCCGCTCCATAAGCGCGTAAAAGTAAACCCAACAACGGTGGCTGAAACATTGAAGGCGCCTGCACTGATGTTGCAATACCTAGCTTCAGGTACTAAAAACGAGAAGCAAATTGAGATTCGTCAAACCAAAAATGCGCGTCGCCTTCAAGAACATTGATAACGTCATCAAATAAGTGTTATGTCCTCCATTTCAAACAATGTACTCAACAAAATCAATCTAGGCAGCATTGCAAACACATTGCAATCCACATTTGCCCAGATGTTCTCCTCCACCAGCCGCCTCTACGAATTTCACCTAGGTGCCGAGAACACGCCTGACACCCATGACAATGGTGATGACCCCAGTAAGCAAGCCACGTCAACGCGGTTTCCGGCACAACTCCCCTCGCTGTTGCGCTTTGGTCTTAGTGGCTTGTTGGTGGAAGGCTTTGTGGCGGTTGATAGCGTGGACGGCATCAGTTGCCGTGAAGTGATTTTGTTGTCGTCGTCTGCGACGATAGAGTTAAAGCAGTTACTCGGCCAACCCGCAAGTCTTGCGACAAGTTTGTCGGATGGCAGCCGTTGTCACTTTAGCGGCGTGGTGCAAGAAGCGGCGAAGCTGGGTTCTGAAGGTGGCTTTGCGCGGTATCGGGTGCGTTTAGTCCCTTGGCTTTGGTTACTCACACAAAATAGCACCAGCCGGGTCTGGCAAGAGCAGTCATTGCGGCAAATTATTGATGCCCTGTTAGCCCCCTATGCGACGTATGCCATTTGGCAGTGGAGTGATGAGGTTGCAGCGGTTTTAGATGAATTGCCCCAGCACAGTTATTGCGTGCAATACCGTGAATCGGATTATCAATTTCTCGTTCGTATCCTTGCGCAAGCCGGCCTTAGCTGGCGCGTGGAAGAAGCCAATGCCGATGCCGATGCCGATGCAGACACGAAGCGCGCATCAGACGCCGCAACAGCATCCGAAGGCGCGACGACCCCATCCGATGCGCTGAGTGACGCCAACATAAGCAACAGCCAAGAGGGTTCAGCGTCCGCCTCCACGCCACAAAAATCCCATCGCGTCGTGTTCTTCTTCGACAGCACCGACCCACAAACCATTCCCGAAGACCGCACTAGCCGTTTCACGCTTGGTGGCCGTGGTATCCGCTTTCACGGTGCGCGTGCACGCGAAGCGCAAGATAGTATTCAAAGCTTGCATGCAGAGCGGCGCTTTCGTGCCAGTTTGGCGACGGTGCTGTCCACTGATTACAAAGCCAAACAAGCGGTGGCTGCCAGTGTGCCCAGTGCTGGGGCAGTAGGTGGCGTGAATGCGCCGGTGTTGGAATCCTATGATGTGCCGGGTGCGTATGCGTTTGTTGATACCACCGCCGCAGAACGTGCCGCCTTGTTGCGCATGGAGGCCTTGGAAGCGCGCGACCATGTGTGCACAGGCTTGTCCACCGTGCGCAGCTTGCGCGCGGGGTCGCGCTTTAGTTTGAGTCAAGCCGAAGCTGCCTTGGGGTCACTTGGGTCGCTGGGCTCTTTAGCTTCTTTGGCTTCGTCCTCCTCGCTTGCTTCTTCCTCATTTCCCGCCTCCTCGCTTACGTCTTCCTCACCTAGCGCTAATGACCCATCCTTCTTTGTGGTGGGAGTGAGTTCGGTGGGCATCAATAATTTACCTACCTCCTCCATGGAAGCGAGTGCGGCTTTATTTGGTGCATTACCCCAATTACTAGCGCAATGTTGGCACGATGCACAAGTGTGGTCTCGCCAGTGGACGCACACGATCGATGAGATAGAAAACCAGGTGCCTGCTCCTCACTCTGCCGAGCGTCACGCTGCTGCGCCCTTCTGCACCGCCAACGTGGATCGCCTGATTGAACAAGCGCAAGCCTTGGGTTATGCGAATCAGTTTTTTGCGTTGCCCCTTGCCTTACCTTGGCGGTCAGCGGCGTGTTTGCCACACCACCAGTTAAACCAAATGCCAAGCAGTTGGGGCAGCCAAACGGCCATCGTGATTGGGGCGCAGGGGGAGACCGTGCCACAAGGGGAAGATGAGATTTATTGTGACCGCTTAGGCCGTATCCGTATCCGCTTTCATTGGCAGGATTTGTGCGAACAAGACAACCGTAGCGCAACAGACAGCGCATCACAGCACAGCAGTGCGACCTGCTGGGTACGGGTGGCGCAGCGTTCTGCTGGCGGCGGCATGGGGATGCAGTTTTTACCCCGCATCGGGCAAGAGGTGTTGGTGCAGTTTGTTGAAGGGGATGTGCATCGTCCGATTGTGATTGGGGCACTGTACAACGGGCTTGGCGAAGGTGGTGTAGTTCCTACACCGGGTGGGCAAACAGCCAATGCGCAAGCAGCTAATGAGACTGGTGCTAATGGGACTGATGCTACGAAGCTCAATGCGCAGCCCAATCCCTTTGCCGCGGCGAACGATCATCGGCCTAGCGCGCAAGGCAATCTGGTGAGCGGTAATAGCCCTGTGTGGCATGGGGCGTCTTCTGCTTCCATTGATGCGGGTGGGCAGAATAATCCGGCTGCGATCACGGGTATTCGCAGTAAAGAAATGGGGGGCGCAGGCTACAACCAGTTGTTGTTTGATGATACCGACGGCCAAAGCCGCATTCAGCTTAAAACTACGCAAGCGGCAACGGAATTGAACATGGGGCATTTGATTCATATGGCGGACAATTATCGGGGTAGCTTTCGTGGCTTAGGGGCAGAACTACGCACCGATGCGTATGGGGCATTGCGTGCTGGTGCGGGCTGGTTGATCACCAGTGAAGGCATCCAACACCAAGCCAGCCAACGCGACGCCGCGGGTGACAATACGGCAGGCATGGCGCATGTGAAGCAAACGGTACAAATGGCGAAACAGTTGCAGCAAGCAGCGACTACCCATCAAACCGTGGGTTTGGCAGGGATTACAACAAAGCCAACGCCCTCCTCTGCGTCTTCCTCTGCGCCCTCTGCGTCCTCTGCGATTAAAGATTCTAAAACCTCTGCGGCGAAAGATGCTAAAAACTCGTCTAAAACGTCACCGCTAGAAAGCTTGCAACAAGCGGTAGCAGGTATGGTGGATGATTTACCTGCCACCACCGCCCCCATCATTGCGGTCACTGGCAAAGCCGGCATAGGGATGACTGCCGCGCAGGATGTGCAGTGGTCAGTCGGGGGGGTGGCGAGTGTCATGACTGGGCAAGGTACGCAACTCATTAGTGGTGGCCAATTCCGTGCGCATAGTGGGCAGGCGATTGGCATCTTGTCTGGGGTGGTGGACGGCGGTAGTAATGCAGCGCAAAGCAATGGACTCCAACTCATCGCTGCGAAAGGCAAGATACAAATCGAGGCGCACAGCAACGACATCAAAGTACAAGCCAAACAAGACATCAACATCATGAGCAGCCATGCGCATATTGATTGGGCGGCCGCGAAGAGTATTTCACTCAGCACTGAAGGTGGCGCGAATATTACGATTAAGGACGGCAATATTACAGTGCAGTGCCCCGGCAAGATTTTGTTGCAGGCTGGGCAGAAGAGTTTTTTATCGGCTGAGCGGTTGGATTATAAATTGCCGGTGATGCCGAAAGCGCAGCTAACGCTCAAAAAACGACGTGCCATTTCTGACTAAACCCAGTCCATGAAATTTCCTCATACACCAACGACATCACTATGCTAATCAGCCCGCCTTTCCTACCGCCACGCGGCACACAAACTGAAGATCAATGGTTAGACACCGCTATGGCAGTTAGCCCAACGGGCTCAGGTGCATTTCCTGTCAGTTCGCTGTTAGATTGGCATGGGGGTCGCCATTTGCTTGCCCCGATGGGCGAACGAGGTATCGCCCTTCCCGCACGCGCCATTGCTGATGGCACAGTGGTGTATGTCAGAAAGCGTACTGAAGCAGATTCGCCCGAAGAACCATTAAATTATGGTGCTGGCTACACGAGCGACGCTGTGGTAGTGATTCGGCATGACACGGACATAGGAATTGGCGCGAATGATCAATTGACGCAGGCACAGTTTTATTCCGTGTACATGCATTTACACACCATACAAGCCAACATTAAGACAGGCAAAGCGATTTATCGTAAAGATGAAATCGGCCAAGCGGGGCATATTTATGGCGTGCCAAATTTGATGCATTTTGAGATTTGTTGCGATGAGGCGAATCTAGAAAAACTGATCGGCCGCAAAACTGGGCAACTCAACACTGCAACTAACGGCCGCACCAATTCGTTATTCGGCGACATCTACTTTCATCTGCCGGTTGGCACGCCAATTTTTGCAACTAAACCATTACCGCAATATGCAGCAGCCACCACCCTAACGGCAGCAACGCCAGCCAGACGTGGGCAAGCGGCTATCCCTGCCGAACGCCGAGCATTAACTCCAACACATACAACAACCCTTGAACTGGTCATAGGTTTGCACTATGCGGGCGGTGAAGGTGTAGTCGCCCAACGGGGCGACGCCGTGCTGACCACCTACAAACTCAATGGCGACATCGAAGGCACCGCCCTACGCGAGAGCGAGGCCGAGTATGTACTTTACACATCAGCAAAAACCATCAGCGAAGCCTACCCTAGCGATGCACGTCCGAGCATTAGCGCGGTGTATGAACTCTTACGTTTCGGGCGCGCAATTGGGCCTGACGCCCTCACCCCCGCTGATGTACCCGATTGGCGACAAGTGAGCTACCCAGGTGGGCAGGGATGGGTGAACTTAAATGCCGCAAACGTGCACAAGTTTAGCGATGCCGATTTCCCGCAATGGAAAGGCTGGCAAATCATTGATGACGATACCAATGGTGATAGTCGCTGTGATTCACCTACAGTGCGACAAATTATTTACGACAACGGCACAACTTGTTTGACACCGACCAAACAACATGCGATTGATCAATTGAAGAACACAAAGGTGCAGAAGAAACTCGCCCATACAATTTGTAAATTTCCCAGCGAGTGGGAGGCCGCCACATTTGATAAGCGTTGGAATTGGCTAAAAACGAAAGACGACGAAAACCCTGAACCGTTAAGCGACAAGGATTACGCTGATTTAAAAGCCCATGGCTTGGCGCTGTGCTTTCCTTTACCTGCATTGTTTACGGCGCAGTGGTGCTTTGATCCTAAGGAGTTTATTCGGGTGTTTCGGAAGTGTGGGTGGTTGAGTCTCAACGAAACACTTAGACTTCTCCCTACGGGAAATGGTGTCGCCACCTTAGCTCAATTACGTACAGATTTGAGCCTAGGCAGAAACGTTCAAACTCAGATAATGCCAGCAGGGATGTACACAGCGATAAACAAAATCAGAAATAAATATTGTATAAGCACACCAATCAGATGTGCACATTTTTTTGGCCAAATCTGTGTAGAAACAGATAGATTGCGCACTACGTCTGAATATGCGTCAGGCATGGCATATGACCTTTCACAAAATCCAGAGAAAGCGCGAGAACTCGGGAATACTTCGGTAGGAGATGGGCCGCGCTTCAAGGGGCGAGGCGTAATTCAACTGACAGGAAAAGCAAATTACATTCGTTATGGCAATTATCGAGGTCGAAGTTATATAGTCGAACCAGACAACCTGCTACTCCGAGACGACTCATATGTTGCTTGCGATGCATCAGGCTTTTATTGGACGGCTGAACAAACTCGAGATAAAGTGCCTAACCAAAATGGACATGGCTCGCATTGGGTGTTAGATGGTCAATTTAATATAAATCGCAGAGCTGATGACCAAACGTTTGCAAATCTGCATGACAGTATTCAAATCGAAAATGACACGCTAAATGTAACAAGACAAGTCAATCGAGCAGCATTGCACGTTGATATTCGTAGGACATTTTTTAAAGCTGCCCACTACGCCTTATCAGATGAGTTGACGCCAGCAGATGGGATAACTAATCAAAGGCCATTATGAGATCAATCAACATTTTCGTCTTAGTATTGCCTCTCGCTGTTAGTGGATATGCTGCATGCGCTGAGAAACTAAAAATTTCCTCCTTATGCAATGTCAATATCAACTTACCCAGCACGACCAAAACGCTTCCACCAGAAACGAACGACTGTTTGTATTCAACCTACAACCCAGAAGGCGAGATTTTTGTCTATGACTTTCCTCTAGACCAATACCTAAAAAGTGAATTTTCAAAATATCAGCTTATATCCGGAAGGTTAAAACTTATCTACCAACCAACGGTAAAGGACAACAGAAATTTTTACTATTTAGGAAAACAAGAATACTTTTTAAATCTCGCTAAAGATCATAATTTCTATTATGGATTGCGCCAAATTACGTACACCGAAACAATAAGCGAAATTGATATCGTTAAAAGAAAATATTGCGTTGACTTGTTACACGAACAAAGCTCTAAAACATTAGATTTTGGATTTTGTTTCAAATCTATGGGAGCCGCAAAACAATTTCTAAATCGCTTTAAATCCCAACATCGCTAAAATCTTGGAGCAGCGATGACAACATATTTATAACGAAAGACGGGCGCATACCGCATTTATGATAAGAATGTTATGGAACGATATAGGCACTAGTAAAACAGAAGACTTACAGTTACTAGCACCGCGACGCGCAATCCGAATTAACTTTTCGAAAGCAGAGCAATGAAATTCAATAATTTTCTTGCCTCATTTTGTGTGTTTTACGTTTTTAATTGCCACGCATCTAACACACCAATTTCTTTCGTAAATAAAGATAGTAGCTTAGTTAAATTAACACCAAAAAAGAACCTCGTTAACGTGCAAATCGAATTCCGTGGTCAATTAAAAAGCGAAATAGTCACAGTGGAAACTGAGCAAGACGCAAAAGTCTCTATTGATGATTACAACTTCGATGGATTTAAGGATTTTTCGGTACGGCATCTCGATGATGGAAAGGGCACCTATACCATTCACCGAATTTTTATTTATGCACCTGGAAAAGGAAAATTCAATGAAATTTTTCCTGCGTGTTCCGACGAATTCATTAACGTACGACTGAACAAGACAAAGAAATTAATCATTAGCTCTTATCTGAAAGAATCTACGTGGGCTATCTGTCAAACTAAATTTTGATTTAAAGTATTTTGATGAAAAAACGATCAAAGATACGACTTTCTTTAAGACCAAAAACCAGAACAATTGAACGTCAAAAAAGAAAATTCAGAATGATCTCGCTTCGCCTTCTATTTACGACCGCGTATTTATTCGCGATTCAATCACTTGCTTTTGGAAGCGAAGTGGTTCCACCGCCATCAGTTTCAATCAATCCCGCATACCAATGTCCATTCACAATGCTGCAAACGCAGTCTCTTTCCAATGAATGCAAAATTGGCAAAGATGGCAAAGCAATCTATGAATGCGATGGCATTAAAGTAGAAATTGGCTGCAATAAGTGGCGACGCTCGGAGGGATATTCTTACGATTACAGCGGTACAACCTTTCATTATTTTATTGAAAATCTCGAGCGCAATGAAACGTACCGCCACTTTGATTTGGAGATGTACCGAAAGTCTTTCAATTCTTATCTACAAGACGGGGCCGATTCAGATTTCGTTCGCGACGAAAACGATACCTTGATTTTGTCCAAAGATGGGCAGCCTCAACTCTCTGAACGTGCCCTCAGAGGCGACTGTGACCAAGAAAAAAATCGCCAAGTCATCGTTACGCCAATAGAAGGCGCAAATTGGGCTGGTTGGATGTACGAACAAAGATTTACCACTCCAAAAAAGAAACTGCCCTCACGCTGCCAAACATACGCCCCACAATACAAGTGCGTAACGCTTTTGTTTGGCAATAATAAAGTAACTGCTTATTCTCCCAATTACTGTTTCCTACGCAAAAAAGTCAACAACCTGCGCGTGGAACTCAGCTTCGATGTTTTCATGGACATGATTAAAACCATTCGCTTTAACGAAGGTGAGGTCGTGCCTTTGAACTTAATACCGAATTCTCAAAAATAAAATCGTCAAAAAATCGCATCACGCTTTCACAAAATTGTTCCGAAAGAATCGTGTCACCAAACCAAACATCACAAATAATCTGCTCATGCCCCAAACCCTCAACACCCTACTCAACAACCAACACCCGCAACTCAACTACGATCCCGGCAATTTACTCGACACCGTGATTCGCCGCCTCGGCTTAAATAACGATGCAGCCCTTGCCCGTCATTTAGAAGTTGCCCCACCCGTCATCAGTAAAACCCGCAACGGCAAATTAGCCGTGGGTGCCAG
>JAIETO010000009.1 GCA_019745005.1 Burkholderiaceae bacterium | reverse complement strand
AATGACTCTGCTAAGTAGGTCTGCAATTTTATTCTGATAATCAGTCGTCGCCTGAGGCTGCGCAGGTGCATTAAGCAAAGCGTTGCGCAACTGGGCAAGCTCAATTTCCAAGCCTTGCACTTGGCGCACCGCCCGCACGACAGACGCCGGCACCTCGCCCAGCAACATAGCCTCGCCGTCTAAGGGTTCGCCTCGCGGCGGCACAAGCATACTCATGATGTTGAACTCCTTGATGTGGCAATGGCGCAGAGGGCGGCGATCAAAAACGCGGTGAATCTTGTCTCAAACGAAATGCATAGTGCAAGCATAGGCAAACCCGCCTGCGCCGTCCAGTGGTTTTATGGTTTGCTTGGTAATAAGGCAAATTGATAGGTGTGGGGTGCTTCCGCAATAATGGTGGGCTTTTGCGGGTGAAAAGTGCTGAAAAGGCGCATGGTTATTGCCAGTTAGGTTTTTTCCGAATTGCAGCACCCGCGACCAACTGGCTGGCAAAGGCTCCAAGCTGCAAAACTTCAGCAGCTAGTTGGCTAGCTCACGCTTGATTTGATCAACGACATGCACGATCTCTGGATAGGTTTTTACCAGCATCGACAAGCCTTTGTTAAACCGTGTTTGCCAGCCTTTACCGCGCGCACTCAAATCCGACCATGCATCGGTTAGGTCTTCTAATTGATGTTCTGCAAAATACTGAATCAAAGCGACTGATTGCAATAGGTCTTTATTTGATTTAGTGCGAAAACTGTTGCTACGTTCACCTGCGACGATGAGCTTATGCAGCGCATAACGCGCTGGGCTTGGCAGGTTAATGAGTATCGCCCCTTCCTCGGACAGCAGTGCGCACTGCCGAATATCTTGCAACGAGTATTCAATAAACTTCAGCGGCACCATCGCTACATTTAGATTCGGAAAGTGAATCAAATCGGCATTCTTACGCCCAACAGTTGTAATAAAATCGAGGCGAAAATCTGGTTGATTCGGTATCACATAGCTACCACCTTGCATGCCGTCTAATTTAGATGATGGCAAAAACCCCATCTCTAGTGAACTAATCGCGTCGTGCACATCTAGCTTCACATCAGAAGGTAGCGCCAGTGAAAGACTGCGCCCTGCGTAGGCGAAGTCGACATCCAGCGTCTTGCTGGCATCACCCCACGTCACCCCCAACATATTGCCGTAACACGCGAATGCATGCGTGCCGATTAAGACACCACCAGCCGCGAAAAAGCCATACTCCTCCAAGCGTCGAATCACGCGGTATTGTGCGCGCACAATGCCGTTATTGCCTAATGCCAAGGCGGCGCGCGCTTGCCGCGCAATTGACTCTTGCTTGCCCAAAGTATTGGATTGCTTCAATGCGATCAAACGATCAAGGCGCTCGCTACGGGGTCCCAAATATACCTGCTTGAGCTTGGCATCAATATCGCGATACTGAAAATACCAATATTCTAGCCCCGACACCGCCTTCTTCGCAAAAGACCCGGTTAAGTCGGCCACATTCCGATGCAATGCCGCAATCGTCACGTGATCTAAGGTCTGTGCATAAGCGGCTTGCGCTGAGGGGGATAGGCTTGAGTAGAAGTTGTTCATAATTTTTTATACTACAGATATTGACGACGTAGTATAAGACGAATTGCGTAAAAATTCATCAAATCTAACGAAGCGAAGGGATACTTTTAATAGCTAAATTCGGATAGTAACAATTTATACTACAAATACTTTATTTGTAGTATAACTAATACGCTGCAAGTCGTACCAAATGCATGGATGCTAGAACCAACCCTTGCTTTTGAGGCTGCATCTGGTCACATCAATGCGATCCTTCCGCGCCGAAAAGCTCTCGCAAATGGTGCACTATCTGATCCACAATCAACCAGACAAAGCGCAGGCGTGCTACTAAACATTCAAACAGAAATTCCCCATCAAGATCACGCGCGATCTAGCCACCGCCAAAGCATGGATCAAGACACAAGCGCGCGCCAACGAAACCAAAGGCGTGATCGCCTCATCCGGCGCAATACGCCTGAAACCTGAAGGCATCTTCGTTAAAAATAGATTGACCGCCGCCGACTGGTTTCTCAATCCGCAAGACGACATACGCTCTTGCCATTTTTTAGAAGACGTCGCCACCGAATTCGATATCCAGGGCCTGGAACTAGATTGGCGCCTGATAGGCTGGGACGCCGACTACCGCTACCAGAAAACGGATGGCAAGCAAGACGGAAAATTCGAACACTGGAAATTTACCGGCACCAGCTGGAAGCGCAGACAGCAAGAAGAACAACAGCGCTACCTGGAAAACGCCTACCGCGTACTACTCACCAGAGCACGCCAAGGCATGGTGATCTTTGTGCCGCGAGGCGACGCAGAAGATGCGACGCGCTTGCCGGAATATTTGGATGGGACGTTTGAGTATTTGGTGGGTTGTGGGGTTGAGGTTTTGGGGTGATCTAATTTAAGGGCAATGTTGACTCTTTTGATTCGGAAATTAAGTCTTAACTGAATCTGATGGATAAACCTGTGCCAATATTTCATTGACTAGTTCGAAAGTTCCTAGAACTTGACTAGTCAACCTGGTACTCCCATGCGCGTACGAATTTCGAATGCCAGGCAAAATCTCGTCCAAAGCGGAAACAAAATCGCAATCCAAGTCCTGTGCGTTCGCCACGACGTCATCGACATTAATTTCTCTAACCATCGAATTGGTCATTGTCATATCCTCAATTTGCTCATACATGAGCCGATTCCGGGTGCGCTGCCGCACAAGCTGATGCCATCGGGAAAAGCCCTCATTCCTGATAAGCCCTTGATCGATTGCATATCTCATCAACGGCGCTAACGTCGGACGTACGTTTGGCTTGTTTTTGTTTCCATAGCCAGGCGGTAGCGCTCCTGGGAATCGCTTACGCAGTCCCATCTCCAAACAGGCCAGCGCCTGGTGCTCAGCGACCGAATAGAATCGATACACATACCATGCGTATAGATAGATGTTCTTTGCCGTCTCATACTGGATGACTACATCTTTGGGTACATCCGGAGATAACAGAAATCGAGCAATATCAGCGTGATGATCCTCCAGGGTATCGTTTCTTGTACCCAACTCATCATGACGTGAATAGACGGAGCACCTTTCGTCTGGAACATTGATCGTTTCAAGCTTCTTGAGTAAGTCTGCATTCGAAATATCATTGTTCATAGCGTTTGCTTGTAAATCTGAAATTTGGTCTAGCAGACACAGCGTGCTGCCGGAATTGGTCTCGAAATCAAAAGCGATTCTGACCCTTTTGGTTTAAAAAATACATCGACTCTGTATTGCGTACGAGATGCTATACGTCCACATCACCTTCCGCGCAGACCAAGGATAAAAGCTCTTTGAATCGAAGATTATCGTCAGCACCCTTCCATCTATTGATGAATTGGCAGACAACTTGTAGATTGTCTGGTGCATAGTGGCCTGCACTATCGATGCGATCAAGTGAACAAAAAAAATCCTTTATTTCGGATGTCTCATCAAGTTGTAGCTGAAGGCCACTAATCGCACATAAGCCTTCTTGTGATTCAATCAGCACCAATACATATTGCTCAAGTGCATATTGAGATTCAAAACAAAAATCCTTATTTTTGATCTTGCGGAGTTCTTGTTGACCATTTGCATTTTCTGTCGTGTTCCAAGCAGTATTAGCCATTCGCCAAGCGGCTTTTTGTTTCGTATCTGAAAACGTCACGGGCGAATTTTTCTTTGATTTTTCTTTTTCCAGCCAGGCAGGTTGCTTATGCCAAGCATCCAGATTTTCACCGTTGATCCATGCTTGAGCATATTCGGCATTGTTCGGGCTTAAGGTTTGTAAAGTTCCTTCAGTAAACAGAAATTCACGCGCTTTTGGATGTAGTCCATTCCAATCGACGCGGATACCTTTCTTATTCTTGTTGGACCAGGGCTCTGCGGGTTTGCGAATCACATATACCCGCTCACCTGGTTTAGCAAGCGGATAATTCGCAGGTTCAAGCGTGACCGTCGGTTCACCACTCTTGGATATCGTCCACCAAATTTCATCTTTTTCACGATGAATCCATAGATCGCCATCTGTCGTTGAAACGACCGTGCTGATATTAAACCATCTTGATGCAGTCGACTTTGTGGGTGTTAGTCCAGCAGCAGTTTTTTGAGTCGCAATACTCTTAGCAATGAATCCTTCTTTATCATTTGCCTCCCAGTAGGGGCGTAAAATTTCAACCTCAAAAGTTGCAATCGTTGAGTTACGCAGACAGTCTTCCCAAAGATAGTTTTTGACCCCAAAATTCGCGATAATTGTTTTCAACTTTTACCTTTGATAATAGCCCGCATTTTTAAGCCACAGCCTGCAGCATTTGCAATTCCTTCAATGTGCGGCCATGTCCATCTTTCCATTCGGTTCGTCCATTAGAACTACGGCCCAAAACCACAGCTGCGGCTGTCGATGGACTTGAAAAGCTATAGTCTTGCGTGAACACATAATTTGTCGCAGTCTTTTGTAAGACTTCGTTCGCGATCAATTCTTCTCGCAAATCAACGATGCCATGCATTTGTTGTTGCATAGAAGGCGTTACTTGTAAACTCGCTTGCGAGCCGGTTTTAACGACGAAACCTTGGTTCGCTTCAAAACCTTGTGCGCTTAAGCCTTTACCGCCGCATGTTAGAAGCGTAATACTCGAACTCGCCAATGTTGCAACGCTTGCCAGCTCGAAAGCTGACACGCCCAATACTGGCAACATACTCAACATATGATCTAAAAATACAACCATGTCCGCCCGATCAGCTTCTGAAAGGGTCGGCTCCGCTTCAGTTTTAATATTGACTAAGTGAATACGCTTTGCTGCCTTTGCCCGCTGTATGAGTTGCGATTCTAGGAATTGGACATGCGCTTTATTTAAATGTCCTTGGCCTGCCACAAAACAGATGGCTTTAGTCCAGAAATCTTTTTTAATGAAGTGACTTTCAAGACGCTGTTTAATGGGATCACCTTCACCGACATACATGGCGTCCCCTTCGCCATCTTCACGTGGTCCGAGTAAAAGATAAATGCCAGTTTGCAGTAATTCGTCACGTTGCTTGACACTTGCAAGTAAAGGCCTAGGGAAAACGACAGCGCGGCCTATCCAGTTGCTACGTTCAACGATACGTAAGCCATCTGGATCACCATTGGCGATGAATATTTTTAGTGAGAACGGGGTCATAGCGAGTTATTCACCTTTGCCTTTATGATCTCTGGTGCGGTCTTGCTCAAACATGCTGCAGCAACTGAGGAGAATTCCTTCTCATAGCTTATCGATTTCTGGATTGCTTTTACTGCGATGGCTTGCCTCAATGTTTTCATACAATGAGGATCTTTTGATGCTGACGAATAATCCACGATATTCTCACGGCATTCTTGCCAAGTGTCGGCACGCTTTTGATTTAAACGATCCAATCGATTTAAGCCAAGAATCTCAATTGTTGCATCCACGCGACTTATATCGGTATCTTCAGCACCAGATATTGGCACAGCTATGCACCCGTCTTCATCCATTTCATAAGAAATTAAGCACGCATCATCGGTGATCGGATCAATCAGAATAGGTGCTTCCAATTTAAGTGAGACTGGATCGTCGGGAGTTGCTTGATTTGCTTCGACTATCGGAAAAATGTCACTCTTCTTAATATTTATAAGTTGACCGCAAATCCTATAATTCACCCAATTAAAAGCTAGCCACCAGTATCCATCACGCTGATTTTTTTTAAAATCCGTAACCCGTCCTTTCGGTCGGTAATGATCAACATGGATAGATGAGACAGATTCTTTCGCTTCGGTGTACCAGCATTTATTCGCAAATAAGCTCAGTAACCATGTACGAACGCGATCATCACGCCAAAGAAACTCGTTTTTCTTGATAATTTCTTTTCGCTCTTCATCGTTTGTGGCTTGGCGGAGGGCGGTAGTAACTATTTCCGCTTCGTCCAACCAGTCCTGGGGCGGTGTCGCCCCATCCGGAATTTTTACCTGACGCATTTTATTTGTCGGCTCCAAGTTTTAATATTCTTGCCAAATCAGCCAGTTCATCTGTCCGTTCTTTCGTGACTAGCTCACGAACGATACGCGTGGCTAGTTCTTCCTGTTGCTGAAGTTGTTCGGGAGATAGCAGCTCCTTCATTGACTGCCCCTTTACTTCATACATTTTTTGGACAAACAATTGATACATTGGATCACGATATTCTCGTGAAAATCCAAGCTCATCGAGATAGTTGCGTAAGCGATCAAGTTCAGCTTGCTCCGTTGATGTCAAATGTCCCTTCGATTGCATTGCCAATAATTCATTGCGTCGCTGCAAATCGTTGAGTGTTTGTTGATCTAGAGTTGAAGTAAGTCCAAACAAATCGCTTTTCAGTAAGCCTGCAACGCCCATACCTTGGGGATGCTCTAAAGGCGTATCGACAACAGTTCGCTGGCTACCTTTTTTCAAAATATGTACTTGCTCGCGTTTGAGGCTACCCAGCATGATAGGGTCATGGGTCGTGATAACGACTTGCGATTCAGCTATTGCACCTAATCCCTCGGTATTGGAGAGCACATTTTCGATATCATCGAAATAGCGTAATTTCCAGATCGGGTTTAGATGGGTATCAGGCTCATCGAGCAAAAACAAGCAATGGTCTTCGCGGGTAATGCGCATCAAACCCAGCACGGTAAGTATTTGCAATTCACCTTCAGAAAGCTGGGTAAAACTCACCTTGCCGCCATGCTCGTCACGTTTTTTAACGGTGATACGCACCTCGTCAATTAAGTCACCAATATAGGCACCTTCGGCATAGCGGAAAAAACTATCGGTGCTACCGACCAGATCGCCTAACTGTTTAAGTTTCTCTTGGCTGGGGACATAGAGGTAAAGTTGTTTTTGTTTTTCACTGCGACCACGAAAATCAATTTGCTTGGTGGCTTCTTGCTCAATCGGGGCCCAAGCCACTTGCCAGAGTTTGTCGAGAAACTCGCTCACTACATTACCGCGTGCATACCAAAAACGTGGATCACCTTCGTTAATTTCGTTCTCGTCGAACTTGCCTCCTTTGCGTTTCTCGCGCAGACGGTGTGGCTCTTTCAATACAAACAGTGCAGACTCGAGTGATTCAATGTGCAGGTTGGCCAAAACTTTTTTAAATACCGGGTCGTCCGATAACAAGCAGGCCAAAAGCACTAGCTGGCTATGCCCACCACGGCAATAAAACAGGCGGCGCAAACGGTCATCACCTAACAGCCTAAATTTACTATCTTCACGTTGGCGTGCCGCGTCTATGGCGCGTATATGCGCCTCGGAGCCAGTGAAATCGCGTAACAGCTGCTCGGACAAAACCTCTTCCGCGGTAATTTCTTGGCGACGGTTAAAGCGCCGTTGGTGTTCTTGAAATAACACTTCCATGCGCTCATTGCGCCCAGAATAATAGGCAAAAACATGGGTGGGCAGTAACCTTGGCCCGCGCCGTTCATCTCTCGGGACCTTGTCTGGAGGGTCATTTTTATTCAAATAATCTTGCGATTTTTTTTCGCCATCTACCCAAACAAAAGGCGTTTTTTGTTCGGAAGAAATCGCCTTTATCTCTATCAGATGCCCGCGTATGGTATAGCTTAATTCGTAGTCAAAACTGGCAGGAAGCCCTAAATCAATATCGCGGAAAATCGTGATCAATGCTTCGATCAGATTCGATTTTCCGGTGCCATTTTGGCCGATTAAAGCATGGCTACGAATTGCCTTCGGCTGCTCATTGGAAGGAGCGCCAATCGCGGGTGACAAGTGCGAGGCAAAGTTAATTTCGACATCATGCAGATTGCGAAAATTTGGCAGATATAGGCGCTGTAGTTGCATTTTAGACGCTCACAGTATCGCTGTTTTTCTCGTCAAATTTTTCACGCATTTCGGCCACAATGGGCTCTAAGATCCAGCCATGCGCGACTTCAGTTTTTAGCTGCGCGTAAAAAGCGTCGATTCCTTTGTCTATGCCCCACCGATGCCACAAATCTTTGGCAGACATTTCGCCGTTGTGACGGACCAGGATCGTGGCTAACGGTGCTTGCGCTTGGATATCGGGCGCTTGCCCCAAACGCAGCGGGGCGATCAATTCGGTTTGTGGGGCTTTCATGGATTCCTCTTTTTGTTCGGTGGCGATGCCGGTAAAGGCCGCCACGGTCGCACCCGCAAGCAGTGATGCTAATCTCTGTTTTCTCTCCAGCTGCTCGCGCCATACGCTTGCTTGATTACTCAATGAATTAAGTTTGACAAGAATTTTGCGCTGCTCATCAAGTGGAGGAATGGGCATCGCAAAGCTGCGAAGCTGGGTCATATTGATAGACGCGAGATTGGTCGTTTGTTTTGACGCTCCTGCGAAATAATCACGACCGACCCCAGAGTTAAATACCAGCTCAACCCATTCGTTGAGCAAGGACGGTGACGGAACACGTACCTTGAACACATGATTTTGATGAAGGCAATTTTCAACACCACCACGCCATATTGCAGTGCGGCCAACCTTGTCCCAATCACCGCCTTCCGTGATTAGCAAGTCATCTTCTTTTACCAGATACTTGTTTAATTCGTCAGCCCCGATTTGAATTGTCTTCAAATGATTTAGTTTAAAAAATCCGCGCTGCACGTTAGCCACCGCAAGATAGGGGCAAGTCACAACATCACGCCCACCTAGATTTCGCCCTTTGGTTACGCCACCAATAACAATTGCTACCTTGTCGAATGGGGTAACCGCCCAATGCGTTGGGTAGATTACCTCAGTTTCTGCAGCGGCAATGATTTTTTGGCGGCGCATTAAGCCTGACTCAATGTATTGGTCACGCAGCTCATTGCAATCGGCTACTATTTCATTGACGTTTGACAATGAAGTGGATGGCAAAGAAAGCAGGCCACGGACAGCCATATTCTTGAGCTCTGCGACGAACTGATCGACATCCTCCGGTGCATGAAACAGCCGTCCGAAATTGTTAGCCAGGCACATCCAGGTGGTTTGCAATTCATGCGGGCTGGTGGCAGTGGCGACGGCTTGCAGGGTGGATAATCTTAGGTTGTTTTGCAGCTTGCGGCGCGCTTGTTGCTGGGACTCCAGCTTGTCGCACAAGGCCATCAGCTCATCGACTTTGGCAACGATGCTGGATTGCTCCCTTGCCGGAGGAAGGTAGAACTGGTAATCCTCAATATGACCTTTGGTTAGGTTGTTGATGCCGATGCCTTTCCCTTGATCAGAAACATACGTCCGATAAATTGGTGATTGCATAACCAACCGAATAAATTCACTGCTCATTGAGGGCATACATCGATATGTGCCGCAAAAGGCACCAAATGCATATCCTGTATTACTGAGAACGAGTGCGGCCTTTCCAACCAAATCTTTACTGCCGCTTGACATTGCTAAAAGTATGTCTCCTGCTTGAAGTAATTGCTCTTCGTTAACGCACTCCGATGGTACATAAACCAGATCACCAAATGTCACATCTGAACTGATATTATTGGCTCGTAAAAGGCCAATAAACCCATCTTGATCCGAGTCACGAGCAACAGACTTGTTGTAGCTCACACCGCGAATTAATGTCCCAAGCTGCCCAAGTCTAACTGGAACCCAGTTAGTTGGCGCCGAAAATGGAATATTCGGTTTTGATTCGACCTCGCCCTTTGATCGGCGGTATTTATGAACCTCTTTGTAATTCGCCAACTCTAGCTCAATCTTTTTCAACAGGTCAATCGCAGTCATTGGCTTGGAACTATTGCTTTGGGTTAGCCGGCCGGTTACTGCCAGCGCCAAAACCATTTCCCGCAATTGCGCGACGCCCCTAGGCGCATTCGCTATATGCCCAAACTCCACCAAAAATTGTTGCGCATCCATCAGGATTGTTCCTCGCTGCGGTTGTCCAAACGCGCTCGTGAACGAGTAATCGCCTCGTGCAGTTTTTGTTGCAGCACTGCTTTCGGTGGCAGACTGGTCAGGTATTCGGCGACGTGGATGCCGCTGGCATCTAGCTCTAATAGTTCGATCTGCTCCTGCTTTTTACCGCTACATAAAATGATACCTAGCGGTGGCGCCTCACCTGGCTCTTGCTCGTATTTGGCGAGCCAGCGCAGATACAACTCCATCTGGCCTTTATCACCGGCTTTGAAATCGCCTAACTTAAGGTCGATGGCAACCAAGCGTTTTAAGCGGCGGTTGTAGAACAGCAGGTCGATGTAAAAATCGTCGTTGTCTATCTGTATGCGTTTTTGCCTTGCGACGAAGGTAAAGCCCGCGCCTAGTTCTAACAAAAATTGTTCCAGCTCGCGCAGGATGGCGTCTTCTAAGTCTTTTTCTAGATAGCGGTCTTGCAGGCCGAGAAAATCGAGTATGTAAGGGTCTTTTAGTACCAGGGCGGGCGTGATCTCGCCGCTTTGGCGCAGGGTTGCTAATTCTGTTGCGAGCAGCGCTTCTGGCTGGTGCGACAGGGCGGTGCGTTCAAATAACTGGGTGTCTTTACGTTCGCGCAAGCGGCGCACACTCCAGCGTTCCTGGCTGCACATCTGAGTGTAAAAATCGCGTTGCAGTGGATCTTTCAGATAAATGAGTTCCAGAAAATGGCTCCATGCCAATTGTCTCGACAGTGTCGAGACAATTGGCGCATCGGGGTAGACTTCGGCAAACCGCAGCATGTGGCGCAGGTTTTTGCTGGAAAAGCCGCGTCCGTAATCGGCCTCCAGTTGCTTGGCCAATGTGGCAACAATCTGTTCGCCATATTCGGCGCGCTCGCCTTGCAATACCTCGCTGCGGATGCGTTGACCAATTTGCCAGTACAGCATGGTGAGTGCGCTGTTGACGGTGCTGGCGAGTTGGTTGCGACTGCTTTCGATGAGCTGGCGCACCTCGTTCAGCAAGGCTGGCGGTGGGTTTGTTGCGACCGTTGCTAATGTTGTTGCTGATGGTTTGTCCTGTGTCATTCGACCACCTCAGGCGCGAAGTGATGTGCCAGCGCGGCGGCGAGTTCGCTTTTGAGCTGGTTTTCGGTTTCTTCAATTTCGCCCAGCAGCTTTTTGTATTTTTCCAGTAGCAGGTCGGGGTCGTGGATTTCTTCTTCTGCGGCGTTGGGGTTTTTGATGTCCAGGTTGAAGATGGGCCAGTAGATGCGTTCGCCAGCGGCTTGTGCATCGCGCGCTTGCAGACGCAGCGGTTCGGCTTTGGCGCGCAGGTCGGCAATCTGGGTGTCGATTTTTTCGCGGTGGGTAGTATTGGTGCTACCGACCAGGCTCTTGCGCAGTTCATTGGCTTCAGCTTCGAGCTTGGCGGCGGCGTTATTCAGGTCCTCTGCGCGCTGCCAGTGTGGTTGGGCTGCAGCTTCAGCTTGTTCACGTTTGGTTTTGAAATCGACCTTCCATGCGAATTCGTTCTCTACGCGGTCGGCAAAGTCATTGTCTTCTGAACCCCACCATTCTTGTTCTGGTTTGAATTCTTCCAACCGGATAGGCTTGGTTTTGGAATAGCTCTTGTAGCCCTTTGGATAAGGGTGCTCGTAGAACCAGATGGTGTCGGTGTGGAAGTGCTCGGTGCCATCGTCCATCGTTGTGCCCTTGGTGAAAAATAGCAGATTGGTTTTGATGGTGGTGTAGGGTGCGAACACGCCTTTTGGTAGGCGGACAATGGTGTGCAGTTTGCAGTCGCGCAGCAGCAGTTTTTTTAACGTGCCTTTAATGCCATCGCCAAACAAAAAGCCATCGGGCAGGACTACAGCGGCGCGGCCATTTTCTTTCAACAGTTTTTTGATCATGAGCGCCATGAACATGTCGGCGGTTTCGCGGGTGCGCAAGTCAGCCGGATAATCGCTGCCGACGCCGTCGTCTTCATAGCCACCGAAAGGTGGATTGGTGATGATGCAATCGACCTTGTCGTTGGCGCTCCATTCGTTCCAACCGATGCCCAGAGTGTTGCGGCGCTCGATTTGGCTGGGATTGTCAATGCCATGCAGCAGCATGTTGGTGGTGCAGAGCAAGTGCGGGAGCTGCTTTTTCTCGATGCCGTGAATCAGCTCTTCGACAGCGCGCTGATCTTTGGTGTTAGCTTTGGTGGTCTTGATCTGGTGGCGAAAGTGATCAATGGCTGCAGTCAAAAAACCGCCCGTGCCACAAGCAGGATCGAGCACGGATTCGCGCTTTTTTAGATTGGGATTGACCTGTGCGACCATGAAAGCGGTGATGGCACGTGGGGTATAGAACTCGCCCGCATTGCCCGCACCGCGCAGGTCGTTGAGCATTTGTTCATAGACATCGCCCAGACTGGCGCGGATTTTGAAGTCGTGGAAGTTGATGGCCTCTTCTAATTTTTCGATAACGGCGAGCAGTTGCGGGCCGGATTTCATATAGTTGTTGGCGTCTTCAAAAACCTGCTTGATGACCTTGTGTGCGGCGCTTTGGCTAGCGTCGATTTTTTCTTTGAGCGCCGGGAACAATTCGTTATTCACAAAAAAGATCAGTTCACTGCCGGCAATCTGAGGTTTCTTTTTGCCATCGGGTCCAACATAGGCCGCCCAGTTGCGCCAGCGAAAACGTTCAGGTAGTGGTGATTTGTATTTCTTGTCATCAGCCTCCCATTCTTCCTCGCGCTGGTCAAAGACTTTAAGGAATAGCATCCAGGTGAGTTGGCCGAGGCGCTGTGCATCGCCGTCGACGCCGTCGTCCTTGCGCATGATGTCTTGGATGGATTTGATGGTGCTGCTTAAATTCATTGTTCGGTTCTCTTGTTGGGTGGTTCGATGCAGTTTGTCATTTGGGGATCAGGCCTGTTTTTGTTCGGGGATGTCGTACAGCGCTTGTTCCAGTTCGTGCAGCGCCTGCGCATATTGTTCTGCGCTGCCAAAGATGTCGCGCCGGATATATGTCTTGCTGCCAAACTGATCAAACGGCGGCATCTCCAGTATTTTTGCATCTTCAATGTCTTGCACACCATGATCGGCAAATTTATCGAGCAGGGCGTCGAGCACGGCGCGGGCTTGTTCGCCATATTTGCCAAACACATTGCGCTTCTTGACGTTGTTGGCGCGCTCGCGGCGGGTGAGCGGCTTTTGATCGAATGCGACATGAGCCACCAGATCGAAGGCATCGAGCTCGCTGCCGTTGGTGACGGCTTGTTGCAGGATTTCCAGCGGTACGCCATGTTCTGCCATTTCTTCTAGTACAGCTTGCTTGCGTTCAGCACTGTCCCAGCGGCGCAGAAAACCGGTGAGGTTGCCGAACTCGGCTTGTATGGCTTTTTTGATGTCGTCTTTAAGTAACACTCGATAGTCTTCGGTGATGAGTTTGCCGTCGGCATCGAGGTATTGCGAACGTTCTACTGCTACGCGCACGTTGACGTCATCGATGACGTATTTGATGCGGCCTTCGCCAATACCCGGCCCACCGGTGCTGCCGCCGGTTTCAGTATCGTCATCGCCTGTGGTGGTTTCACCATAGGCCGGCGGTTCGGAGTAATCGATGCCTGGCGGTGGAATGACGTCGGGCGGCACTACGGGTTCATCGGGTTTGGGTTCGTAGATGACTACTGGTTCACCATCAAAATCAGGATCGGCAAATAGGCGTGTCGCTCCTTTGAAATCCATAATGGTGAAGTAAAGCTTTTGGTAGTCTTCGCGCAAACGGGTACCACGACCGATAATTTGTTTGAACTCAGTCATCGAGTTGATGTTTTGGTCAAGCACGATGAGCTTGCAGGTCTTGGCATCTACGCCGGTGGTAAGTAGTTTTGATGTGGTGGCGATGACGGGATAGGGCTCATCGTTATCGATAAAGTAGGACAGCTGTGCCTTGCCTTCGTTGTCGTCACCCGTGATACGCATGACATAGCGGCGATTACTTGCGGCAGCCGGTATTAACTTGACTAACTCTTGACGCATGCGTTCAGCGTGGTCTTGGTCATCGCAGAAAACGATAGTCTTGGCCATAGGGTCGGTGGCTTTGAGGTATTCCCATACTTTGCTGGCGACCAGTTTGGTGCGTTTTTCAAGCACTAGGTTACGGTCAAAATCTTTGGTGTTGTACTGGCGTTGCTCCACGGTTTGGCCGAGTTTATCGACCTTGTTTTTTTCTGGCGTATAACCCACGGCATCGACATCGGTGGCGATGCGGATGACTTTGTAGGGCGCGAGGAAGCCGTCGTCTATACCTTGCTTGAGCGAATAGGTATAAATTGGGTCACCAAAATAAGTGGCGTTGCTGACTTCTTTGGTTTCTTTAGGTGTGGCGGTCAAACCTATATGCGTGGCGCTGCTGAAATAATCGAGCACCTCGCGCCAAGCCGAATCATCGGCTGCACTGCCACGGTGGCACTCGTCGATGACGATCAGATCAAAAAAGTCTGCTGGAAATTGACGATAAATTTGTTTCCACTCTTCTTTGCCGGTGACGGCTTGATATAGCGCCAAATAGATTTCGTAGTTCTTCTTAATTTCGCGATTGCTGACCTTGTGCATGACCTCACCAAATGGGGCGAAATCTTGTTGCATGGTTTGATCAACCAAGATATTGCGGTCTGCTAAAAAAAATATGCGTTTTTTTGCTTTAGCTTTCCAGAGTCGCCAAATAATTTGAAACGCAGTATACGTTTTACCTGTGCCAGTGGCCATGACAAGCAAAATACGTTGCTGGCCTTTGGCAATTGCCTCGATGGTGCGGTTAATCGCAACCCGTTGGTAGTAGCGCGGCTCGCGGCCGCTACCATCAGTGTGGAAGGGCTGCTCGATGAGTTTAATAGCTTCAGGTGCTGCCAGCCCTTTCCATTGTTGATATAGCGGCCAAAGATCGGCCAGGGAAGGAAACTCATTGAGCTGGAGTTCACGCACTACTGGCTGAGTAATTCCAGTACGGTCATGTAACAGAAAACCGTGGCCGTTGCTGCTGATAGCAAATGGCGCATCAAGCATTTCGGCATAAGCCAAGGCCTGTTGCATGCCATGACCAACTTGAAATTTGGCCTGCTTTGCCTCGACTACTGCGATAGGTACATTGGGACGCGCATAAAGTACGAAGTCGGCACGCTTAGGGCCACCTTTTGCATCGGGATTTTTTACACGAGCGGCGAGTTTACCGCGCACCATGACACGACCATCAGTGAGACTTACTTCTTCCCGGAACTGATGCTGCTGCCAATCAGCCTGCAAAATCGCAGGCGTGATGAACTTGGTGCAAATATCACGTTCGCTGAGCTGAAGTTTATCCAATCTATGTTTCCCTTTGAATCAGCGACGTTGAATGAACATGCTTTGAAAGACAAAAAAGCAAGTCCTTCAAAGCTGTTTCTATAGAGCGAAAAACATCAAGTATCAATATTCCCAGCACTTAAAGCATTCGATTCTATGAATGCCCGACGCGGCTCAACATCATCGCCCATTAGCGTAGTGAAGATCTGGTCGGCGGCGATGGCGTCGTCGATTTGTACCTTCAATAAGCGGCGTACGGTTGGGTCCATTGTCGTCTCCCACAGTTGGCTTGGGTTCATTTCACCCAGTCCTTTGTAGCGCTGTTTGCTGACGCCGCGTTCGGCTTCGTCGCGTAGCCATAGCATGGCGTGGTGGAAGTCTGCTACGGCGCTTTCTTTGGCTCTTTCGCCTTCGCCACGGCGGATGAATGCGCCTTCGCCTAGCAGGCCTTTGAAGGTGAGGGCGGCGTTGGCTAATACTTTGTAATCGGCGCTTTCGCTAAAATCGTAGTCGATGCTGCTGACTTTGATATTGCCGTGGAACAGGCGCTCTATGCGCAGGCTGAAGGTACCGGTGACATCATCGGTGCGCACCATGGCTTTGACCGCCGGGTCGTTGATGGTGTCTGTCATTGCCTTGGCGGAGATGGCGGCGTTCTCTGCGTTATCTAATTGCAGAGTCACGCCTGTCATGATGGCGGTGAGTGCGGCACGATCAATCACGCGGGTGAGGCGCATCATGATGGCGTTGGCGAGGTTGTAGCTGCGCACTAACTCTGCCAAGGCGTCGCCTGTAATGGGTTCTGCGCCTGTGCTTGGTGTGAGCGATGCGCCGGTGAGGGCAACGGTCATCATGTAGCTGGCTTCTTCGGCGTCGTCTTTTAAATAGCGCTCGTCACGCCCTGCTTTGACTTTGTACAGCGGTGGTTGGGCGATGTAGATGTGGCCGCGCTCTACCAATTGCGGCATTTGGCGGTAAAACAATGTGAGTAACAATGTGCGGATGTGGGCACCGTCGACGTCGGCATCGGTCATGATGATGATGCGGTGGTAGCGCAACTTTTCAACGTTGAATTCGTCAGGGCCGATGCTGGTGCCTAGCGTGGCGATTAAGGTGGTGATTTGTTCGCTCGACAGCATTTTTTCAAAGCGGGCTTTTTCTACGTTGAGCACCTTACCGCGTAAAGGCAAAATCGCTTGGAACTTGCGGTCACGTCCTTGTTTTGCTGAGCCACCCGCAGAGTCACCTTCGACGATATACAGCTCGCACAAGGCGGGGTCTTTTTCTTGGCAGTCTGCCAGCTTGGCGGATAAGCCTAAACCATCCATCACACCTTTGCGGCGCGTAAGTTCGCGGGCTTTACGGGCTGCTTCGCGCGCACGTGAAGCTTCGACGATTTTGCCGCAGATGATTTTTGCGTCGTTGGGTTTTTCTGCCAGAAAATCTGTCAAGGTTTTGGCGACGATTTCTTCTACCGGGCCACGCACTTCGCTAGAAACTAATTTGTCTTTGGTTTGTGAACTGAACTTTGGCTCTGGCACTTTGACTGAGAGCACGCAAGTTAAGCCTTCGCGCATGTCGTCGCCTGTGACTTCGACTTTGGCTTTTTTGGCGTACTCGTGCTCTTCAATGTATTTGTTGATGACGCGGGTCATTGCAGCACGCAAACCCGTTAGGTGCGTACCGCCGTCGCGCTGGGGAATATTGTTGGTGAAGCACAAGACTTGTTCGTTGTAGGCGTCGTTCCATTGCATAGACACGTCAACGGTGATGTTGGTGCCTTGGTCTGAGAGGCGTTCGCCAGTGGCTTGGAAGATCGTTGGATGCAGGACGCTCTTCGATTTGTTGATGTATTCAACGAAGCCGCGTGTGCCGCCTTCAAACGCGAACAACTCTTCTTTGCCTGTGCGATGGTCGTTCAACTTAATGCGCACACCGTTGTTGAGGAAGGAGAGTTCGCGTATTCGTTTTGCCAAAATTTCGTAATGAAATTCGACGTGCGTGAAGATTTCTTCGTCTGCCCAAAAGTGCACTTCGGTGCCGCGTTTATCTGTCTCGCCGATGACTTTAATCGGTGAGGTGACGATGCCATCCACCGTTTCTAGTTCGCGATTTTGCGGTACGCCACGCACAAATTCCATGGCGTGCACTTTGCCATCTCGCCGAATGGTGAGCTTCAATAATTTTGATAAGCCATTCACGCAAGAAACGCCCACACCGTGCAAGCCGCCGGATACTTTGTAAGAGTTTTGGTCAAACTTACCGCCCGCATGCAGTTCTGTCATGACGATTTCTGCCGCACTGCGCTTGGGGTCGTGCTTATCGTCCCACTTAATACCAGTTGGAATACCGCGACCGTTATCGGTAATAGAAATCGAATTGTCGCTATGAATAGTGACGTTAATTTCAGTACAGTGGCCTGCTAGCGATTCATCAATTGAGTTATCTAAAACTTCGAACACGAGGTGGTGCAAACCAGTGCCGTCTGAGGTGTCGCCAATGTACATGCCGGGGCGCTTACGCACCGCTTCCAGGCCTTCTAAAATTTGAATCGACGAAGCGCCGTATTGGCTTGATTGATTCGCCGCGTTCGCTGCATTGGCTGCATTTTGTTGTTCTGGCGTGTTGTCTTGGGTGTTCTCGGACATGGTTACCTTCTATTGTGTTTTTATTGCTGATTCAAACTGCGTGGTTCTACTAAAAATTTTTTGTCGATGTCTATTTCAGGCTTTTTTCAGGATCTTCGAAGACGACTTTAAATTAAAAAATCGCCGACTGACTTCGACACCAGCCTTGCTTGGTTTTGATCATTGAAGAACTTCGACCAGCCAGCCATTTCGCCGCGCTTTTCTTGGTGAGAGTAAGCGCAGCGAAGCAAGTTGGCGACTAGATGCGCATAGGCATGACGACGTACTTGAAGTCGGTGTTGTCTGGAATGGTGATCAGCGCCGACGAATTAGAATCTCCCAAGGCGACATTGATTTGATCGCACTTGAGATTATTTAACACGTCGAGCAGATAAGTCACGTTAAAACCGATATCGACACTATCGCCACCGTAATCAATTTCAATTTCTTCGATGGCTTCTTCTTGGTCTGCGTTGGTGGACATAATTTGCATGACGCCCGGGCCAATCACACAGCGCACGCCTTTAAACTTGTCGGAAGTCATAATCGCTACGCGCTGTAAAGAGCGCAGCAATTTTTCACGGCTTAAAGTGAAATTGTTTTTGTAGCCCTTAGGAATGACCCGATTGAAATCAGGGAATTTCCCTTCCACCAATTTTGAAATCAGCTCGATGTCAGCAAATGTGAGCTTGATTTGGTTGTTGGCGATATCGAGGCGAACTGGGTCATCGTTCTCATTTAACAAGCGCTGCAACTCGATAATGGTTTTGCGCGGAATGATGACTTCTTGGCGTTCAAACGCTTCTTCAACTTCCACTTGGGCAAACGCTAAACGGTGGCCATCTGTGGCCACGGCAATCACGTTTTTACCATCGACAACCAACAACAAGCCGTTTAAGTAATAGCGAATATCTTGTTGCGCCATGGAGAAATGCACCATGTTGAACAAATGCTTCAAGGCTTTTTGTGGCAGCGTGACACTGGTGTTGAAATGCTCCGCTTGCGCGACCGTTGGGAACTCTTCGGCAGCTAAAGTCTGCAGTGAAAAACGCGACTTACCCGCTTGCACCGTCATGCGCTTGTTGTCGAGTTTTAAGGAGACATCTTGGTCTTCAGGCAGTGCACGCAAAATATCTAACAATTTACGTGCCGCGACTGTGGTTGCCGTGACCTCACCACCCGAGCCGATGGCTGCGTGCGTGGTGATTTGCACTTCGATGTCCGTCGATAAAAAGGAAACTTTTTCGCCGTCCTTGCGTATGAGGATATTGGCCAGAATCGGCAAAGTGTGCCGACGCTCGACAATACCACTCACGATTTGCAGGGGCCGGAGAATAGTATCCCGGTGTGTTTTAACCAATTGCATTTGTTATCCTCGCTTAGTTATCAATCATTAAAGGATGCGGCACTGTTCGTTTCAACGCTCATTACAACTCTCTAACTTTTGCGTAATGTTGGTCGTTGTTACGTATTTTTTTGTGCCGTTTCGTCTCACTCACTACCTACTGCATTACTTAATCTTTTGCTGCTCTACTTACTATGTTTCTTCCTGCTTTTACTGCTTCGATTTTTATTCACTTTCGCGTACTTAGCGCGGCTGTGAAAACTCATCTAATGACCATTTAGCCTTTTAGCGTTTGCTCTAGGACGTGAAGTTCATGATTACACTCTGGGTTTTTCCCACGATCTGCGGCGATTTTTCGTACTGCGTGCAACACTGTGGTGTGATCCCGCCCGCCAAATAATTCGCCAATCTCTGGCAGGCTTTTTTGTGTTAACTCTTTCGCCAAATACATGGCAATTTGCCGCGGCCTAGCGATATTTGCTGGGCGCCGTTTTGAATACATATCGGCGACTTTGATGTTGAAAAAATCAGCCACGGTTTTTTGAATATTTTCGACTGAGATTTGGCGATTTTGTACCGACAATAAATCTTTCAAGGCTTCTTTCACCACATCAATCGTGATGTCTTTGCCGTGAAAACGGGAATACGCCAAAATTTTCCGCAAAGCGCCTTCCAATTCGCGTACGTTGGAACGTAAATGTTTGGCGACGAAAAACGCCACGTCGTCAGAAAAATGCACACCCTCTGAATAGGCTTTTTTGAGCAAAATCGCCACGCGCATTTCTAATTCTGGCGGTTCTATTGCCACCGTTAAACCTGAATCAAAACGGGAAATTAAGCGATCATCCATGCCGGTAATTTCTTTTGGATAGGTGTCGCTGGTAATAATAATTTGCTTCTTTGCGGCGATTAGGGCTTCAAACGCGTAGAAAAACTCTTCTTGTGTGCGACTTTTACCGCCAAAAAACTGAATATCATCGATCAAGAGTAAATCAAGCGAGTGGTAATACCGCTTGAACTCATCAAAACCTTTGCGCTGGTAGGCGGTCACCACGTCGCGTACGTATTGTTCGGCATGGATATAACGAATTTTTGCGCTTGGATTGTCGATCAAAATTTGGTTGCCGATAGCGTGTATCAAGTGGGTCTTACCTAAACCCACGCCGCCATATAGAAACAGCGGGTTGTACGAAACACCCGGGTTATTCGCCACTTGTATGGCGGCCGCGCGCGCCAATTGGTTGGCTTTACCCGTGACGAAACTCGCAAAACTTAAATCTGGGTTAATACGACTTTGGTCGCGCCTTGGCGTTGAACTGACGGATTGCGCTTCTGGCAGGGCTGCTCGGGCGTCGCCAATTTGACGTTGATTTTCTGGTGTGGCGCTGCCGTTTGCGCTGGAACTGCCGTTGGCGTCTGCGGACGCTGCAGGTTTTTTGTTGGCGTTGGGGTCAAGTACAAAATGAACTTCAACGGCATCGTCCCAAAACTGCGTGGCGAGCTCGGAAATACGGCTCGCGAACTGGGTTTTCACCCAATCTAACTTGAAGCGATTGGGCGCACCTATGCGCAATTTGCCCTCTTCAAAATCGAGCATTGCGAGCGGCTTAATCCAAGCGCTATATTGTTGCGGCGTGAGTTCCTGCTCAAGTTGAGTAGTGCATGCCAGCCAAAAATTTTCCATGAATACTCAATTAAAAATGCGGTGGTGCTCCGATGGGTTTTTCACTGGCGAACTTGCCGAACACTTAGCGAAAATCACTCGAAGGAAAAAACACGTTCTACGTTGGGTAAAGCTTGATTCAGTGAGTTGAAGATGCCGCGCTGAGCGCTGAACGACGCCGTTTTGCATCGCCTTCGCATGCTTAATTTAGATCACTCTTACCGGTCCAAATTGTTGCCTCAAAAACACTAAAATCGATCACACCAATAATCCTCTATTCTAACCTCGACGGCATGAGTTATCCACAGGCGTGCGCAAATTTGTTTAGCTTGTCATGGAAGCAAAAGTTGCCGGTGCGGATCAAAATACTTGACAGCACGCGACAAAATCGTGTCTAATTCAGGGTTCCCTAGCTCTCTTTTGGTAATTAAGTGGTTGATGCACATTGTTTTCGCTTTTTTGAAGCAATGCGCACAAACAGTCCGAGCGACAAACTTAATTATGAGGTGGCAGTCTTGGGGTCTGTAATGGTGTAGATGGAGTAAGTGTTGTACGACACAGTGCGCTATTACCAGTTTTGGTTTTTTCCACACTTTTCGCTTTCCTACTGACCTTAGCCTATGCGCTTAGTCGTCGGTGAAAAGCGTAGAGTTGAAATAACCCTCATTTCGATTTTTTATTTGCTCAAATAGCGAGACCAACATGAAACGTACTTACCAACCCTCCGTCGTTCGCCGCAAGCGCACTCACGGCTTCCGTGCACGCATGGCTACCCGTGGCGGCCGCGCAGTTTTGAACGCTCGTCGCGCCAAAGGCCGTAAACGCTTGGCAGCCTGATCGTTCTCGTTTGAGTCGGCAGAAGTCCGGGTTTTCCTTGACTGCAGTTCCGACGATAACGTGAACTCCATTGTGATCAGCGCAATCGACAAAGCCCAACCTAGCGAAGATTTTGCTCGGTGCAGGCGGATCGTAAAAACGGATGAATTTTCATCCGTTTTTCGTTTGCGTCCCGTGCAAAGAACGGCGCATTTTGTGTTGTATGCGCGCCCCAACGCCTTACCCAATGCGCGCCTTGGCGTGGTTGCTGCGAAGCGTTTAGCGCCGCGTGCAGTAACGCGCAATACGATTAAACGGCTCACCCGCGAGATTTTTCGCACTAGCAATTTGAAGCAAATGGATTGTATTGTGCGTTTATCAAAAGCCGTTAATAGCAAAGCAGGACCAGCGCGAACGGCACAATTAAAGCGCGCGTTGCGGCTTGAGTTATTGCAGTTGATTGCGACACAGGCAGCACCTGTCGGAATGCCAAAATGAAAGCCGTTTTGCTCTTTACGCTCCGTGCGTATCAACTCGTGATTAGCCCCATGCTCGGGCAAAACTGTCGTTTTTACCCGACCTGCTCGAACTATGCGATGCAAGCTGTGGCGCTGCATGGTGTGTGTAAAGGCAGTTTGTTAGCGGGTAAAAGGCTATGCAAGTGTCACCCTTGGCATGCTGGTGGCGTCGATCTGGTGCCAGAAAAAGAGTCGCCTGCAAATCATGTCGCTAGTGAAAAACCAACATCTGACCCCATCTCCATCCCGGGTCACCCTTCTAATCTTTCCTGACACAAACAAATGGATATCAAACGTACCGTTCTGTGGATAATTTTTGCAATGTCGCTGTTGATCCTTTGGGACAATTGGCTGCGTTATTCGGGCAGGCAATCGATGTTTTTCCCGACGCCGACTGCCCAACTAAGCAAAACCGCGCCGACCAATGCGACACCCGCTTCAACTGCGGCAGCGAGTGCAAACACCGTGGCAACTGCGCCAAACGCGACACCGGGCACCAGCGAGAACACGAGCACGGCCTTCAAAAGCGAGCGTATTACGATAGAAACCGATGTGGTCAAAGCCGACATTGATACGCTAGGCGGCGAACTTGTGCGCTTAGAGTTGTTGCAACACAAAGAAGCGATCCACCAAGAACATTGGTATGACGGCTTTTTGGAGTTAGCAGGGCTCAAGGCGCGACCCGTTGCAACGAACAATATCGTGCTGTTCAATAAAACTGCGCAACGCACCTATTTGGCGGAAACTGGTCTGGCTGGTGAAATCTATCCTGACCATAATTCAGGCTTTGTCGCGCTACCGGGCGTGCGCACTTTGGCTGGTCAAGACAAAGTTGAATTAGTCTTGGAATCCGAAAAAGGGGGCGTGAAACTCATCAAGACTTACACCTTTAAAAAAGGTCAGTATGTCATTGATGTGAAACATCAAGTCGTCAATAACACACCGGCTGCGATCACACCGTCTTTGTATTTACAACTGCGCCACGATGGCACCAAGCCAACTGGCGGCTCTATCTTCACGGGCACAGCCGAATTTTATGCGCCGGCCGTGTACACCGAGGCCGAGAAATTCCAAAAATTGGATTTTGAAAAAATCGAAAAGAAAACCGTGAGCCACGCCACCAAAGCAGACAATGGCTGGGTCGCGGTGATTCAGCATTTCTTTGTTGCTGCCTTCATCCCAGAAGATAAGCTCCAACGGGATATTTATACGAAGACAGTTGATACCAACCTCTACACCGTGGGCAGCTTAATGTCGCTGGGCACGATTGCCCCCGGCGCTACTACCAGCATGAACGCACGCCTGTATGCCGGCCCGCAGAACACGGCTGTTCTGGAGAAAATCGCACCCGGCCTTGATCTGGTCAAGGACTATTGGCATTTCGCGATTATCGCCAAGCCCATGTTTTGGGTCATGGAATTGCTGCATGCACTCATCGGCAACTGGGGCTGGACAATTGTCGCCTTTACTATCGGCATTAAACTCGCACTCTTCCCTTTATCCGCCGCCGGTTATCGCAGCATGGCGAAGATGAAAGTGGTGACGCCGAAAATGACTGCCGTGCGCGAGCAATATAAAAATGATCCGCAAAAGATGAATCAGGCGATGATGGAGTTGTACAAGAAAGAGAAAATCAACCCACTTGGCGGTTGCTTGCCTATCTTGATCCAAATGCCGATCTTCTTGTCCCTGTACTGGGTCTTGCAAGCCAGCGTAGAAATGCGCGGTGCGCCTTGGGTGGGCTGGATTACTGACCTCACCCAACCTGACCCTTGGTACATTTTGCCGATTTTGTATGCAATCTCGATGTACGTGACTTCGAAATTAAATCCAGCACCTGCGGATCCGGTACAGGCGAAAATGATGTTGTACATGCCATTGGCATTTTCCATCATGTTCTTCTTTTTCCCTTCTGGCTTGGTTCTTTACTGGGTCGTCAATAACGTGTTGTCCATCGGCCAGCAATGGGTGATCAACAATAAATTGATTCCTGCAGAACACCGCAGTTAAACCTAGAAACGGCAGTTGACCGCTTAAAAGTTTAATTAAGTCCATGTTTTTTAACAGAATTTTATTGTTAATAATGCTCACCGTTTTGGTGAGAACGCTACAGGCCCGATTGCACATTT
>JAIETO010000053.1 GCA_019745005.1 Burkholderiaceae bacterium | reverse complement strand
CGGAAAAAATCCTCATCAAACGAATGCCCAATGCCAGCGTAAAGCGTGTTTGCAAGGAAATCGTTGATGCGGAAGAGGTAACAAATAGCAGAATGAAGTCTGAAAAAGAAATACTTGTCTCAGAAATCTATATCAACCAATAACCCTTTGGAGTAATAAATTATGGCTTATAAGACCCCCGGCGTGTACATCGTCGAACAAGACGCTTTTCCGAATTCCGTGGTTGAAGTTGAGACGGCCGTCCCGGCGTTCATTGGCTACACGCAGAAAGCCAGCAACAAGGGAGCGTCTCTCGCAAATAAGCCGTGGCGAATCACTTCGATGGCGCAGTATTTAGATTATTTTGGTGGAGGGCCTGACTTCGAGTTTTATGTTTCTGATGTCGAGACGACGCTCAATACGGCTGTTGCAGACGCAACTAAAAAAAGCAATGCCGCAAATGCCGCGAAAACTGAAGCTGAAACAAAATTGGCAGCCAATACCGCTGCTAAAGCTTTAGTTTTAGCGGTAACAACGGCAAACACAAATAAAAAAGATGCTGATGATGCATTGGCGAAAGTACAAGAAAGCCCAACTTTGAAAGCGGCTGTCGATGAGGCAGAAAACAACAAAAAAATGCTGATGAGGCGCTCGCTAAAGACCCAAATAATGAGGCATTAAAAACCGCAGCCACGGAAGCTGGAAGAAAGAAAACAGACGCTGACAATGCGCTCTCAAACGATCCATATACAAAGGCAAAAGCCGCTGCCGACGAAGCAAATAAAAAGAAAAAAGAAGCCGACGAGAAACTAGCTGCGAGCCCTGACGCGGTGAAATTACAAAAAGACTTAGACGCGGCGACCCTCGATGCTAAGAAAGCCAGTGATGCGCTTACTAAGGCAAACGATGCTGTTAGTCCTGAGAAGTTGAAGGCATATTTGGCGAGTTGTGATTATGATTTTATGGCTGGTGACACGAAATATTTGATACAACAAACAGGTGGTAAATGTCTGCTGTACCAAAGTATGTTGCTGTTTTTTCAGAATGGCGGTGGCGCATGCTATGTGGTCTCGGTTGGAACCTTTAACGATGCGAAGAATGAGGGAATTATGCCCTCGAAAATCACCGATGGCATCGACGCGCTTAAAAAAGAGCAAGAGCCTACGATAGTGGTCGTTCCCGATGCAGTTCGGTTGGAGCGCGCAAATTGCATTAGTGTTCAACAACACATGCTCAAGCACTGCGGCTATGAAATGAAAAACCGCTTCGCGATTCTTGATCTTTATGGCGGATATTTGCCGCGCACTGATCCGAGCGGCGATTGTGTCGCGGCATTCCGCGATGCACTTGGTGTTAATCAACTTGATTTTGCCGCCGCATACTATCCTTGGGTCAATACGACGATTGTGCAAGACAGTGACTTGGACTACACAATCTTCACCGATACAGAGGCACAAACATTATTAAAGACATTACTTAATGAAGATTTGCGAATTGGGAATAGCTATGTGCCACCTGCGACGCAAAAAATCGCTTTAAAAAACTATAGTGATAAAGCAAAAGCAGTGAGTGACATTGGACAGACCTTAGAAGCTTTTAGTGCTGAGTACAAAGCGAAAGAGGGCAATGAAGAAGCCGATGCTGATACGGTGAAATCGGAGTTCAAGAAACGTATTAAGGCGGTGCATCAACTTCTTACGCTGAATAGTCCGCGTTATGTATCCATCTTGAGTTTAGTAAAGCAAAAATTAAACTTGCTCCCGCCAAGTGCTGCAATGGCAGGCGTTTATACCGCAGTGGACAAATCTCGGGGCGTCTGGAAAGCACCAGCCAACGTGAGTTTGAACTCAGTCATCTCTCCTGCAGTCAATATCAGCCAAGAAGAGCAAGAGGATCTCAACGTTACCACGGCCGGAAAGTCGATCAATGCGATTCGTGCCTTCATTGGCGAAGGCACCTTGGTCTGGGGTGCGCGTACTTTGGACGGAAATAGTCTTGATTGGCGTTACATCAACGTGCGTCGAACCATGATTATGTTGGAGGAATCATTGCGCTTAGCGACGAAAGCCTATGTGTTTGAACCGAACGTCGCGAATACTTGGGTGACGATTAAGAGCATGATTCGAAACTTCCTTACGGGCATTTGGAAACGCGGTGGTTTGGCCGGTGCCACTCCAGATGATGCCTTCTCTGTGTTCGTGGGTTTGGGCGAAACGATGACCGCCGAGGACATATTGGAGGGCTTACTTAATGTGACAGTCTTAGTCGCATTGTCACGACCAGCGGAATTTATTGAGATCACTTTCCAACAGCAGCTTCAAAAATCGTAATTTTTTAAACGTGGATTTACATGAGTCATTTTCACTCGTGTTTTTTTGAATAAATTTATGGAGGTATGTGATGGCAGAAGATGGATCAGCGCAATCGGCGGCTAATTGGCCTTTACCCAAATTTCATTTCGAAGTGAAATGGGACAGTCAAGTTATGTCGTTCCAAGAGGTCAGCGGCCTCGACATTCAATCGGAAGAAATCAAATATAGGCAAGGAGATAGTCCAATTTTCTCCGTTATAAAAATGCCTGGAATGACGAAATTTAGTAACGTCACCATGAAAAAAGGCATTTTCAAGGGCGACAATAAGTTCTGGGATTGGTTTAAAGAAATCAAGATGAATACGGTTAAGCGCCAACCCATCACGATAAGTTTGTTGGACGAAGAAGGCAAGCCAACGATGGTGTGGACTTTAACAAACGCTTGGCCAACAAAAATTACTGGCACGGATTTGAAAGCCGAAGGTAATGAAGTTGCGATCGAACAAATTGAAATTGTTCACGAAGGATTGACAATTGCCAACGGCTAAACAGGAAGCGCCAAAAGAAGAGGAACCTGACCCGTACGCTCCTAGTTTACCAGTCGCGTTTTTCTTCAAAGTGGTCTTTCAAGATACAAAGTTAGCGCCGGACGCTTCGTTTCAAGAAGTGTCCGGTTTAAGTTCGGAGTTAGAGACAGAGGAGGTTATCGAGGGCGGCGAAAATACTTATGTGCAACGCCTACCTAAAGGTGTCAAGCATCCGCTTCTTGAGCTGAAAAGAGGAATTGCACCGGACACGTCTGAACTGATGTTGTGGTGTCGCGAGACGATGGAGTGGGGATTTCCACTGAAGACAAAATCACTCAATGTTTATCTGATGAACGAAAAGCAGGATCCTCTCCGTGGTTGGGCATTTGTTGACGCTTATCCAGTGAAGTGGGAATTTGAGGCTTTTAACTCAACAAAAAACGAGGTTGCAATCGAGAAGATTGCACTAAGTTATACCTACCTACAGAGATTATTTTAAAAATATGGCGATCGAAATTAGACAAATGGTCGTGAAATCAAATGTGATTCAACGCTCCAATGATGATGAGGAGAGCACCCATCGTGACGTATTGTCTGAGTCGTCAAAAGAGGAGATTCTTACTGCTTGCCGTCGCATGATCACCGAGATGTTAAAAGAAAAAAAGGAACGCTAGATGTCAGGTTCCAAGCAGAAGCTATCGATCACGCAATGGGACGTGAAGAAAAAGGCGGCAACGTCGGCTGTTTTCAGTGTCATGTTGAACCCCTCAGGTTACAGCCAAACAATCAAGATCAAATATGTCCAGCAGAAAATTCCTGGGAAAGCTGCGCCTGAGCCCAAATATGGCGGCACGAGTCCAGAAACACTCGAGCTTGAGGAATTAATTTTTGATGGAACCGGTGTCGTTAGCCCTCAAGGAGGTAATGGCAGTGCTCCGAGTGTAAAAAAGCAAATCGAAGATTTAAAGCACGTCGTCTATGATCCCATTACGGGGGACAGGGTAGAGCGGCCAGTCGTACAAGTTATCTGGGGCAGTCTCAGTTTTTTAGGACGAATCGAAACAATCGTTGCTAAATATACCTTGTTCAAACCTAGTGGCGAACCTTTGCGTGCACGAGTGAAATTGACGTTTTCAGAGTACAGCCCTGACGATGAGAATGCGATTAAAAATCAACAGAGCAGCGCGACCAGTATTACAAAACAAGAAAAAGTAAAGGCTGGAAGTTCATTGCCCTTAATGTGTTTTGTGAACTATCAAGACAGTAAAGCATATAAAAAAGTCGCCAAGGTTAATGGATTGACGAGTTTTCGTGGCATTCCCGTTGGTACGACTTTGGTTTTTCCAGCGAAAAGGTAAGGTATGGCTGATTCTCCAATGGTCAATGGTGATGGGGATCTGCAATTGTCCGTTTACTGTGAAGGAAGTCTTATTCCTGCGACGATGATGGTGGTTTCAGTCCACATCACAAAGGCAATCAACCGAATTCCATTTGGTCGCATCACTATCCTTGATGGTGATATGCCGAATAATAAATTTCCTGCCAGTGATTCAGAGACATTTAAGCCGGGCCAAACTATTCGCATAGAGGCGGGTTGGGGCAGTGGAACCAAACAGCTATTTGAAGGCATTGTCGTTAAACACGCGATTCGTATTGACGCAAACAATTATGCTTGTCTCGAAGTTGAATGTCGTGACAAAGCCGTGAGCATGAGTGTCGGACGGAGAAATGCGAACTTTATCGAAAAAACCGATAGCGCAATTATTAGTAGCTTGATTGCTGGCTATAGTTCATTGTCGGCCGATGTAGAGGCGACGAACACGACGTATAAGGAATTGGTTCAATACTACGCGACTGACTGGGATTACATGCTTGCACGAGCGGAGCTAAATGGTAAGGTAATCATCGTTGACGCTGGCAAAGTCAGTGTCAAGGCTCCCAAGCTCGACGCAAGTCCAGTTTTAAAAGTTACTTATGGCCGTGATCTCATGGAGTTTCAAGCTGAGCTTGATGCACGTACGCAACTGCAGTCGGTAGAAACTGTGGCGTGGGATCCTGCGGCGCAAGCCACAATTCAGCAGCAAGCTGAACCATTGAGCGGACATGCTCAAGGTGATATCGCAGCGAGTGCACTGGCCGAAGTAGTGGGCTTGTCGTCATACCGGATGCAATCCGATGTCATGCTCGATAGCACAAGCTTAAAAACATGGGCAGACAGCAGGCAACTCAAGTCGACACTCTCGCGCGTACGAGGAAACATGAAATTTCAAGGCAACGCCCTTGCCGCACCAGGGAGCCTTATTGAATTGGTTGGTGTCGGATCACGTTTTTCGGGAAACGCTTTCATTAGTTCTGTCGAGCACGTAATCAAGGATGGAAGATGGGTGACGGAAGCAGATTTTGGTCATGATCCGAGCTGGTTTGTTGAAAGCCACGATATTGTTGCGCCTCTTGCATCTGGCGTGACCTCTGGAATTCAAGGTTTGCATATCGGCGTCGTAAAAAAAATCAACGAAGACCCTGAAGCACAATACAAAATCCAAGTAAGCGTGCCAATCATGCAGGCGGAGTCGGACGGCGTTTGGGCGCGGCTGGCAAGTAGTTATGCATCGAGCGGATTTGGTGCATTTTTTATTCCTGAAATCGGTGACGAGGTCATACTTGGATTTTTAAACAACGACCCCTCGCACCCACTCATACTTGGTAGCTTATATAGTAGTAAGCGTAAACCTGCGTACGAGATTGGTGCAGAAAATTTCATCAAGGCGATCGTCACTCGAACCAAGATGAAAATCGAGTTCGACGAAGAAAAAAAAATCATCACGATTCTCACTCCTGCAAGCAACAAAATTGTTATCAGTGACGACGCCAAATCGATTTTGCTCAAAGATCAAAACAATAATTCTGTTGAACTTAGGCCAGAGGGAATTTTTCTGGACAGTCCTAAAGATATTTGTCTTAGCGCGAAGGGGAAGGTCACAATCGATGCGATAAACAATATCGAAATTACAGCTAAAGCAGACATTAAGAGCCAAGCATTAAATATAAACAGTAATGCCAATATCGCTTTCGTTGCGAAGGGAAGCGCCAGCGCCGAACTCTCCGCGTCGGGACAAACCACTGTCAAAGGTGCGTTGGTGATGATTAACTAATTGGGAAAAAGAGCATGCCTTTTGCAGCAAGAATTACGGATATGCATGTGTGCCCGATGGTGACGCCGGGCTTACCGCCTATCCCTCACGTGGGTGGTCCCATCATAGGACCCTGTGTTCCAACAGTCCTAATAGGCTCTCTTCCAGCGGCGGTCGTCACAGATAATTGTGTTTGTGTGGGGCCACCTGACTCAATTGTAAAAGGTTCAGCGACAGTGCTCATAACTGGGAAGCCAGCTGCGAGGGTTGGTGATACAACCGCGCACGGTGGCTCCATCGTTATGGGGCTCCCAACCGTCATCATAGGAGGGTGAGTTGAAAGTCGCGAATGTATCTAACCCAGCCTTAGGCATTGGATGGTCATTTCCGCCGGAATTTAGCCTGACCGATGGCATCTCGTTAGTTGCTGATGCTGAAGATATTCGCCAGAGCTTAATCCTCTTGCTTTCTACCGTACCCGGTGAACGCATTATGCACCCGACGTTTGGGTGTGGTTTAAAGCATTTAGTTTTTGAATCGATTACGGAAGGATTACTGACGAAGATACGCGATCTTGTCAGCCGATCTATTCTTTTGTTTGAAGCTCGGATCATTCTTGAGAATATCGTTTTCGATATGGACGAAGTGATGCAAGGTTTATTGAAAATTGAACTGATTTATCAGATTCGCGCGACGCAAAATCGCTACAACCTTGTGTTTCCTTTTTATCTCGAATCTGATGTCATCAAATATGAATAATTTATTGAATGGTACTTTTTACCGCGACTTCATATGAATGCTCAAAACGGTACAAGTCAAGATGAGCGTGAATTCGTTCAATTGCGTGACGGTTTTTTCGATGTAGACGAGTTGGATTTCCTGAGCCTGATGAGTCAGGCGGGTGAGTTCGCGTCATTGATGAAATTTTTTAACTTAAATAATCAAGTGGAGGGTAATTGGAAGACGTACTTCGCTCGCGATGAGGCGATGGTTATGGCGGAAATACGGATGCTCGCCTCGGAAAATATTCGAAGCGATCTACAAAACAGAATTGAACAGGGGAACACTCAACAATCCTCAGGGAACGTGCCGTACGTGTCGTCTGATGCGAACACAGAAACACAAAAAGGATTTTGGCTTGAACCGTTTGTAAATCAATTTGAAACGCTCGGCGCGCAGTTAGTGGAGCAAGGCAGTTCTGCAGTTGTCGACTTGGGGCATTTGATTTCAGAGCTATGCAAAAAAATGCGTGAACTGAACCAAAGTTCACAAATCGAGGAAGACGTAGAGCAAGTTCAACTAAGCTCGACAAAGCTTTCCGACGGTATCGCGCGCATTGAGTATGCAGCATCAGACCAAAAATTTCGTTCGCAGGTGTACACCATGAACAAAGCGATCGAAATGGCACAAGGCGTGACGATTTCTACTTTACCAGCGACATTGCGGAGCATGCAGCATGACCCTGGAGTTGGACTACTGATTGCATTTCTGCTTTTGTATAAAGAGGCGCAAACCAAGATCAATCGATTTACGCAACGGCACTTAGATTTTTATTATTCAAAGGTGCTGCTAATGCAGCCCCGGCCTTCTCAACGTGATCGGACGTTTTTGGTTTTTGAGCCGGGGCCTCCGGGAAGCAGAATTTCTGTACCTCGTCGTACCGAATTTTTAGCGCGTTATGATCAACAACAACCAGAATTAAGTTTTAGCAATGATGATGAAGTAACGATTACTGATGCCGCAGTAGTTTCTCTTCAAACGCTTTACTTCGAGCGAAATCCGGCGAATTCACCAGAAAATAGCATGACTGAAATGATTCGCGGAAAATCAATGCAATATCCGACCTCAGCGTGGGTTAATACGATACCTGTCGTTCCCGCGGAAGCCGCAATTGATGTTGTCAAGTTAGCGCCATATTCATTGTTTGGGGCACCAAAAAACGCTGGTACGTCGAACGCGGGACGTCATGCACGAATCGGTTTTGCATTAGCAAGTGAAGTCTTATTGCTCGGTGCAGGTAGGCGCAAAATTGATTTGAAATTGCAGTTGGGTACAAACTTTGGAGCAACAGAAAATGGCTTTTCAGGCCACCGCGATCAAGAAAACACGTTTTCGTCACGAATGGCGCAGTTAGCAGAATCGTTGGAAATGTTGCGAAGTGATGTTGATTACAAAATATTGCGGACGATGTTTTCAATATCGCTCACGACACCAGAAAGTTGGCTTGAAATTCTGGAATACGATGCCAGTTTGGATCACGATACCAACTTACTCTGCCTTAGTTTTGTATTAGCACCTGAAGCACCAGCAATATCGCGTTATCTCAATTTGATTCATGGTGAAGATTACGCGACAGACTCCCCACTGATTAAACTCGAGTTAAGTAATACAGGCTACCTTTATCCATATGGTTTATTGCGCGATGTATCAATATCGACAGTGCAAATTGATGTTGAGGTCGTTGGTCATCGAGATCTGGTCCTTTACAACAATATTGGACAGGTTTCGGCAGCGATGCCATTTAACCCATTTGGACCTATTCCAGATATTGGGTCTTACTTGATAGTGGGAGCAAACGAAACTGCGCATAAAAATTTGACAGATTTTGCGCTAGAGGTTGAATGGGGTGGCTTGCCTCGCAATACTGGTGGGTTTAAGCAGTACTACAGTGCCTATCAAGAGGCGCCAGAATTCGACGAGATATCTGGACGAATACAAACGCTTTCCGGCGGTAAGTGGTTGCCTGCATTGGGACCTAGCGTGGCTCTATTTAAATTTTTTACTGGTGATAAGGGTTTGAGTGAACGCCGCGGAAAAAATAGCAGCCTAGAAGATCAATCGTTGCAGTTTACCGAAATTGTGACTTTCAAATCTGTGTTGGCTTATGCTAGTCCAGCAAGCGAAGTTGGGATTGGTAGCGATCTGATTTACTCGCCATCAACCAAGGGTGGCTTTTTCAAGATAACGTTAGATAGACCTTCATTTATGTTTGGTCACCACCAATATCAACTGAATCTAACAAATGCTCTAACGCTCAATAATACGCCGCGAAGTAAGTTACTTCCCGACTGGTTGCAAACAGAAAAACGAAGTTTGCCTAACCCACCCTACACGCCTTTAATCAATGCAATTGCTTTGAACTACAAAGCAAGCTGCGTGATTCAACTTAATCTCGGTGCAACAAATAAAAAAGACACAGGGTCTGAATTTTTTCATTTACACCCTGCTGGGTGGGAAAGTATTCAAGCGAGCACTGACAGCCATGTTCCGTTAGTTCCCCAAATCTACGCATCGGGAAATTTGGTCATCGGTCTTCGCGCGCAAGTGCTTTCCGGTAGGGTGACCTTGTTCTTTCAGATGAAAGAAAACGCATTACCTATGCTCTCGGAAAGTAGTAACCAATTAATGTGGTTTTATTTATCCAAGAACAGTTGGAAAATGCTCGATAGAGCGCGAATTGTGTCTGATTCGTCACATGGATTTCTGAAGCAAGGCATCGTGACAATCGATATCCCGTCCGATATTTCGCAAGACAACTCTATTCTTGGACAAGGCCTTTATTGGATACGTGTCGCATGCGATAGTGATATTGATAAATTTTGCGATCTTTACACTGTCCACGCGCAAGCACTGCAAATTCATCGAGATGAAAATCTTGATACTAAGAATTCCGCACCGCTAAGTATTCCTCCAGCCTGTATTCAAAGACCCCGCAGGGCAATTCCAGGAATTGGGAAAATAACGCAAATCGGACCTTCTTATGGTGGAAGAGCGTCAGAGAGTCTGGCGAAATTACGTACGCGCACGGCAGAGCGATTACGCCACAAAAAACGTGCCATCACAGCGCGCGATTACGAGCGCCTTATTCTCGAAGAGTTTCCCGACATTGCACGCGTAAAGTGTTTTCCTAATCTGTCGATTCGACACGCGCCAGATGGGAGTTATTGCCCTGGAAATGTTTTGCTTGTTGTATTGCCACACTTGGTGTCGCGCGGACATTTGACATTGCTGCCGACTGTTGACGCATTTTTACTAAGTAAAGTAAAAAAATTCATCACGGAGCTAGCATCCCCTTCAGCGAGAATAGAGGTCGCGAATCCGGTGTACCAGCTTATTCAAGTACGTTGTAAAGTTAATTTTAAAATTGGCCAGGACGAAGGCCGTGGTATCAATATGCTTGACGAAGCGCTTTCAGATTTTATTTCCCCATGGAGTTCACTTGGCGAGACAAATCACTTTGGTTGGCGCCTACGAAAACATGAAATCGAGTCTTTTATTCTGCAACAAGACTTTGTGGAGAAAGTTTCTCAGTTCTCAATGCTAAGTATTATCGGTTCTGACGTAAATCGATTTAACTTGAGCGACACGGCGGCTGTGAACGCGGACGTCAATGCTAACGGCGATATTCTTCCGAAATATCCTTGGTGTTTAGCCGCGCCAATAAAGCGTCACGCAATTGATGCAGGCGAGATTAAGAGCGTTGTTCCTGGGCTCCATGTTGGGATTGGGAAATTAGAGATAGGTAACACGTTTATTATTTCAGCGGGGTAGTTGATGACTAGAAAGAATAGGAAAACATTACAAACGCGGTTTAGTGACGGCGCTATGCCGACCATGACCGATTTCGGCGACTTGATTGACTCAATGCTCAATATTAGAGATGACGGTATTGAGCGAACACCTACTGACGGCCTTCGACTGCGACAAGTGAAGTCTGAGCAAACAGGCTTAACGAATAAGCTCATTAGCTTCTACAAAGATATCGATATGCAGACTGCGATATGGACCATTCAATTAAATGACCAGTCAGAAAATTTGTCGTTCTTTGATGCGAACCCAAGCACTGGTTTAGGCAATCGGTCGCCGTTGTTAAGCCTGTCGAAAGAGTCGGTTGATAAAGAAGGCATGATCGCACGACCAGCAAGCGTCGGAATCAATCAAATAAATCCGGAATACGAATTAGATGTAGAAGGCACTATTTCTTCCAGTGGACGAATTGGAAAAAAAGGAAAAAATTTTGCACTTGCTAACGGAAAGTGGCAGCCAATTCTGACCAATTTATCTGGTTGTAACGCCTTCGAAATTACTGCGGGTGCTGGTAAGAAAGGTTCTGGCAATTACGCGATTATGCATGCATTCGCGATGAATGCTTTTAACTCAAAAGGTGAAATCACCTACCATCAATCACACCATCGGACGAAATGTAATCGCATTGAGTTGCGATGGGTTAAGTCAAAAAAGCAATCAGACCAAGCACTCGGTGAGGAATACGACCTTGAAATTCGCGTTGGATGCTCGTACTACGAAATTAAAAAAAATCGCGGACAAGAAGATGTTTATGCAGTTGAGAAAAGTGAGGCAAACGACAAGGATCAAATTTGGATTAAGTATTTCATTACGACACTTTGGTTTGACAAAGAAATGAAGGACTGTGCAATAGGGCCGAATAAAGCCGAGGTGCATTCATGAGAGGAGCTGCGCAGGTAATTTGCATCAGGCTAGATGCTCAGCAAAGTCACCTTATTCTGGTTGCATTGGCGGAGCAGCCCTTTAAGTTAGTTTTTGAGCTGATTGGTCGGTTAAACAAGTGGGTAAATGAAATTCTTGAATTCGATTCGAGTATGACGATGCCCACATCTGAGCAAAAATTTTCGTTTGAGTTTACTCTCCCAGAGCTCGTTTTAACGGTTAAAGCACTTGGCGATATGCCCTTTCAACGCGTGCATCGTTTGGTTCAGCATCTCACCCAAGAGATGCATGAGCAAATGCGCGTTTCCCATGATGACTTCTCTTTAAAAGAACATGGCGAATCGGGAAAGTGATCGTGAAGCGGACGAAGAGATCGGACTTGATTTCGATCAGCTTCGCCTAGCAGGTATCGCTTATCTCCAAGCGTTATGTGGTGATGTTTGGACTGATCATAATTTGCATGATCCTGGCATAACGATACTAGAACAACTGTGCTACGCACTTACAGATCTAACCTACCGAACAGAGTTCGATGTGGCAGATTATCTTGCCGACGCAGATGGCGAAATTGATTTCCAACATCAGGCGCTTTACCGACCTCAAGAAATACTCTCTAACCAAGCGTTGACAGAAGATGATTATAGAAAACTGTTCTACGATCAAATACCACAACTCAGTGATGTTTGGGTGAAAGCACACTCCTCTGAAACAGCACCTCGACATGGATTGATATCTGTCTTTGCCATGTTGGAGGAGAAAATCGAGAATGCAGGATTCTTGGATGCTAATAAATCAAGCGAGAGTTCGACCAACTATTTGGATATGTCTGATCGTGTTGTTCAATTAATTAAACTTGCGTATTCGTCGCGGCGAAACTTAAACGAAGATCTGTTTGAGATTCGAATTGTTCGTGCAATTCCGTGCTACCTGCAGGGGTTTATCGAAATAGAAGGCGAGCGACCGAGTGCGGAGATATTGGCTGAAATTTTGTTTGCATGTACAAGATATCTCTCAAATGATCTCCAAGTAAAGCGCTTCAGCAGCCTTGTAGCGCAAGGCGAATCTCCAGAAGCGATGTTTGAGGGGCCATTCACCTTACATGGTCACGTTGTGTCCAGCAAGCCGAAAAATTCAGGGCATGAAGTCTCAGCCACAGAATTGATTTCGTTGGTAACGCACATTCACGGCGTCAAGCGCGTGCGGAACTTAGGGTTTTTGAATGAGCGTGGAGAAGTAGTCCAGGTCCTAAGTCGGAACTTAGCGAGCGGAGAGTGTTCTCGTTTATGCTTCCCGACAACGGAAGAACAGGAAAGCTATTTGCAGCTTTTGCCCGCACATAGTGTCGTATTCGGCTCACCGAACCGAACCTATTTTGATGCCGCAATACGGAGGGACAAGAATAAGGCGCTTTATGCACAAGCGCGTCTCGAGTACGCCAAGCTCGAATATGAGCGACAGGCTTTCAGAAAAAAGAATGAATCCCAGAAAAAGAATGAATCTCCGACGGATGTGTTTCCTCTTCCAACTGGTACCTACCGAGAATTCAATACCTATTACTCGATCCACGAGCAATTTCCATCCGTATATGGCATTAATTCTTACGGAGTGCCCCCAACAGCAGGTAATCTTAGAAACGCACAGGCAAAGCAGCTCAAAGGCTATCTTTTTCCGTTTGAACAGGTGATGGCGAATTATCTGCAAAACCTGGATAACTTGCCTAACCTCTTTTCCCCCGAGCTAAGCGAAGCCTCAACTTACTCTTCGCAATACCTAGGAAATGGACAAGTTCCAGATATTGAAGGACTCTACGTTACAGCGCCAGAACATGTGAGCCAAATCCTTTCCAAAATCATCGCAAAGTATGACAATTTTTATGAGCGAAAATCACGCGTTTTAGACTATTTATTAGCTTTATATGGCGTCGAATTCCCTCAAACTACATTGCGCCGCTTTGACCAATGTCACCGGTTTGATGTTGATCATTGGCTGCTTGATTTGAAGGCCAAACTTTTGCGAAATCTTGTTGATTTGTCGGGACATCGAGCGATTGCGTTTGACTACATGCGGAAGAGTGGCAGTAAACAACAAATATCGCGTTTACAAAAAAGAGTAAGTATTTTGTTGGGTTTTAACGGTATCGAGCCTGAATTGCGTCCGAGCCAAGTCTTTTTATCAAATGGCGTTACGGTTATTTCTGACGAGGATTTCAGTGTCGCAACAAATGCACGTGATTTGACGCATTCCGATCTTATTTTTCCATTGAAACATAGAGAGGCAATCAGCACAGGGAGCTTTGAATTAAGTTTCTCAATTTGTCTTACTTTTTTTAGACTGGGCGTTTTTGAGAATAATTATGTTGTTTTACATGAGAGTAATAAGTACACCGTTTGTTACTACTCTGGTCAACAAATTTTTTTCTTAAAGATTTTTGATCGATATGAGCAAGCGAGCCAATGGTGCTGGCAACTGATTTCTTACCTAACAAAGTTAAATACCGCGCTCGAAAGTATGGCGCTCGTGGAGCATATTTTATTGCGACCAAATGCGTCTGGGGATGCCGACATTTCAATCGAGCACTTTAATTTTTTTGAAAACAGAATTAGCATCGTTTTCCCCAGTTTTGGGGTGCGTTTTAACGATCCAGAATTTCGTAGTTTTGCCGAGGAGACGGTGCGAGAAAATTGCCCTGCACATTTGCTTCCAGAATTTTATTGGTTAGATTTCGACGAATTGACCGCATTCGACCTTGCCCATGAGCAGTGGTGCGACGACTTGCGTAAGAGTGCCATGACACAACATCTTAGGGGCCATCGGAAAAGTGCGCAGCTCGATACGTCGAGTACCGCATTAATGAATATTTTAAAAAAACGGAGTCGTCTCCAGAATCAGCGAAAAGCGGTCACAAGTCTTTCCGTAGATAACAATAGGGAGGCGACGTGAACGCTGTTTCCCTGCCAAATACAATTGATGAGTTTATTTTTGATATTTCATATCCACATGAACTTTCCAATGACTACCAAGAAAAAAACTTAAGTAATTTTCTTGTCGATACATTTTTACCCTTAGTTGATCGCGAAATTTTTAATTTTTTTGGTGACGATTCGTCAGTGGTCATCGATCGGCTCGAGTTAAATTTTGGCGATGTTTCACACGACGCATTTCTTACCGAGGTTGTAGAACAGACCCCGAGATTGTTGCAAGAGGCGTTGACGAGTGCTGGAATTGGAAATAATGATGGGATTTTCGAGCGAGCGCTTGCGCAAAAAAGTGTTTCGACAGAAATCAACAGAATGCGCGCGTTCATTCTCGAAGGGCGCTTGAGATATTCCGTTGCGGATGATTCAAAGACACACGTAAATTTGCTTGAGAACTTGTTGCGCAAGCCATTGCAGAGCGTCATCGACTTATTCCTCGAAATTGTTGAAAACCCAACTGCGTTATTGCGGACGGTTCGTCAATTTGGTGAAGCAGAGTTGCGTCAAATAGTGCAAATGAAATTAGGTAATGAGTATGTGTATTTGATTTCCCGCACAGAAAAAATATGCGATTTTCTTATTCAGAAAAACGAATGGCAACTTAGTCAGCAACACTATTTTGAGCTTGTTTGGTCTAGCATTTTAAAAGTCGCGTTCGGTAAATCGTTTGTCAATGGTGAGCGGCGATTACTATTTCGACCTAGCACGTCCAAAGGTGCGTTTGATCATGAGCCGCTGTTCTCGATCATATTGGACAATTTTTTTTGGTTTGGAAATTCTACGCATCCAATTAAACGAGCTACGCTTAGACATATGTTTAAGCTTCACGCTGCGGATACGTTAAAGATTGAAACGACCATTGCAACTCCTCTGCTATCTAGTGACCGAATCGATTTAACCAAAGGCCGAACTCTTCCGTCTGCTCAGGCTGACACTGCACAAAAAAAAATTCAAGTTCCTCCAATACTTGAAAGTGAACCTCGAGCAAACTTTGACGCCACGACAGTTAAAGATCACGGACTCAGCGCGTTTAATGACTTTTGGCTGAAAATCGCGCCGTCTGAACAGGCATTGAGTCAACTTCTGGCAAATTACTCCGACGAGGAATTGATTCAGTTTGTAAAACCTTTGGCGCCCCGTGAAATGTTAACGCTTCAAAAACTATTTGAATTTGTACGTGGTCAATTTGTAAGCAAACCTAGCCTTGATCTTTCGGAAGGCGGTTTTCGGCGTGCACTGTGGAACAGCATTCATACGAATTTTGGCAAAGAAAAATATCACCACTTCGAACACCAGCTCGTCGCGGCAGTTGAAAATTTTCTTCAGATTCTTGCATTGAATTCAAATCAATCGGTTGGAAAAATAATAGCGAGATTTGACATTAGCTCGTTACCAAGCGAACTATCTGGTTTATGGCAAAACGCTTCAAGTAATGCAGGCAAGAATGGCGACCTTGTAAAACTAATGCCTTTTTCTCATTCGGATGAAATAGCATCGTTAAATCAGAGGGGAAAATCGCATCGGCTCAAGCAGGATTTGGCAGCGGCATTCTCAGGGCGCAACTTCAAACAGGTTGAGCAACTGGTGATGCAACACCACGAAACACAATCGAGTTTAGTAGTTGATGCTTTGAGATTTTATGGCGCTTACGAACATGTTCGGCTTGGATTGGGAGCGAAGATTAGCGACGCTGGCATGCTCGTAATTATCCGATTATTTGACCTAGAACTTGCTAAAGCGTTCGACTTAGTTGTGCAATTACCTCCCAAAGTAAAAGAAACGATTCGCGGAACTGAATCTCACTCGTGGTCTGAATGGAAAGAACAAGTGAGGGCAACTGCGCTTGATCAAATTTTTTCGATCAACAAAGATGAATATACTCAAAGTAATGAACCGACAAAGAAATTCTTACGCAGTGTCTTTGCCATTAATGACGATGAATCTCATACATTGATTAAGATTTTGCAGAAAGATCTGCCCGCATCCCTAGAGTTTGATTTCATTGCTACGCAACTTGAATTGATAGAGAGTGAACAAAACGATGCGACACGTTTTCGCCTTAAACAACTCAGCGGAAAAAACGAAGCTGCTTGGAAGCAGTTGTATTTGTTGGAGTATTATTTTCTTGATGGCCAGAGCCCAAGCGCTATTCAATTAACTGAGAACGAATCAATCTTGCGCCACTTGATAGATGACACATTTGACATAGAAGAAAATGTACATGATTCGGCGGTTCTTTCTGCCACCATAAAATTTGTAATTGAGCATGATGCAAAGCTTTATTTTCTCTTAAGCGTATTTCGTCATTACTGTCACGATAAGGGATGGGGCACAAGCAAAGCGACACGCTTTTTTTTGAGCCGTATTGTGAAGCTGATCAAAAAGATCGATACGGATTTGTTAGTTCGTAGACAGATTTCGTGGATGCATACTGTTTTGGAGTTAGAAAATTTAGCTGATCTCCCAGAAAACCCAACAACGTCGGCATCGCAAGTTTTGGGGTTGGATTTCGATGCGGTTTCTATCCTTATTCAGTTAAAGAATGGCGCTATTTCTGTAAGCGATTTGGATCTGAACTCACAACAATGGATGAGTTTGGTTGAGAAGCATGTATTTGAAATTCGTGAAGTCACATCGGATTCACAAAAGGAATTTATTCTGCAGATTAAGGAAACTAGTGAGCACACGTCAAATGCGACTGCGTTTTTGCGCGAGGTTGTAAAGTGCCTAGTCGACGGAAAAAATATCGACCTTGAGGAGTGCTCGAATTTTATCAATGCGAATTCGCTTTCCACTAACATAGAGCAAAAAACTACGATTCAGCTTAGTTTGGATGCCGCAAAAGAAAGCGTAGAGTATTTTTTTACTCCTGAAGGCCATTCTTCCATTTCACCAAAACAGCTTGAGTTAATTGAGGCTACAACAGTGATTCTGAATCACGATTTTGAAGCTGAACAATTTGCCGCTAGACTCAAATTGGCTGGTTTAAAAAAATTGTCGACGCCATTGCTTGAAAAGATTTTCAGTCTGCTTCCGAGTTTTCAAATTTGCCGCATCTTTAGCCTGATTGCGACCAAGGACCTTTTATTGGTAGAACAAGACGCCGATATCTTGCTGGCGCTTTTTTTGGATCGGCATCCAGAAATCGCGCCAAAAGAGGCGCATTACATCAAATGGCAATATCTATTTGAGCACGCTTTGAACCAAGAAAACCTATTGACACAAGATGCTTTGGTACTTGGGTTGGCTGGCATATTGTTGGCGAAGCAAAAACATTACACCGTAGAAGAAATATCAGCGTTACAGAAAAATTTATCAGATGAGGTTGGTGTTCGGAGAAGAGCGATTGACCAGACCTATCGAGCCGCGAAGAAGGCCAGGCGTGGCGTCGGAAAAAATAAACCTTTATTAGATGCGGCCGAGCAAGCGCTTGTCTTGGATGAAGTAATCTACTTAGACAATGCAGGGTTGGTTTTGGCAAGTCCTTACTTACCTCGATTATTTTCAACCTTGGGTTTAACAAACACAGGGCAATTTGTAAGTGCCGAATCCGCTGAACGTGCCGTGCACCTTCTGGAATACTTAGTCAACAAGCGAGTGAGTTCGCCGGAATATCAATTAAGCTTAAACAAGCTCATTTGTGGTGTGAAATTTGGTGTGCCTATTTCGCGTGGCATCGATATCACGATAAATGAAGTGCAAATAATAGAGGGAATGATTCAAGCCATGATTGCGAACTGGAAAACAATTGGAAATACAAGTGTCGCCGGCTTTCGTGAGTCTTTCTTGCAGCGTAAAGGCAGTATGTTTTTTGATGAGGATAAGTGGCAACTAAATGTACAAGCTGCCCCGTTTGACATGTTGTTGGATCGCTTGCCGTGGAGTTTCTCTGTGATTAAATTTCCATGGATGCATCAGCCGATCCATGTGAAGTGGCGTAACTAAAACATTTGTTTTTTTGAATCTATGCTCGCATTAAACGCCCAAACTTTAGAGCACGAAATCACTTGGTTTAACCAGGTGATGCAAGCACGCTTTAAAAACTATTTTGAAGCAATGGGGGAGGCGTTTTCTATTTCATCTTTTAACGCTCCGGATTTGTTGGAGGATAAATCGATCTATGCACGAACGGTACTGGATCTTCAACTTTCGAATGAAGAGAGGTTGATTCTCGTACTTTCTGCTTTGCCAATGGTTCGTCCGCAAGCCTTAGATTTATTTTTCACTAGTCAACGGGAATTGCAACGCCAATACACTGAATTTGGAGGTGTAAAAGGCAAAATTCATTCAGGCTTTCTTCCTACCATTGAAACGGCATTGTTTCTGATGGCTGGTGAAGATCTATCACAGCGTTTATCCACTGCTCGCTTGTTTGAACCCGATGGGGTGTTATTGAAAAAGAGAATCATAAGGCTTGTTCACGCGGGAAGCGATGAACCATTTCATGCATCCGCACTTACGGTGACCAATGATTTCCTTAGCTTACTCACTACAGGTGTCTTGCGGAAACCAGATCATGGAACAGAATTTCCCGCCAGATTGATCACCACTAAATTGGCGTGGAAAGATTTGGTGCTAAATCCTGAAGTGCGCCAAGAAGTTGAAAATGTGAGCACATGGTTGAGTAATGCTCAAACTTTGCTACAGGAATGGGGATTAGAAAGAGCAGTCAAGCCCGGCTATCGATGCCTTTTTTACGGTCCGCCGGGCACAGGGAAGACCTTGACGGCTTGTTTGATTGGCGCACAGGCTGGGGTAGATGTGTACAGAATCGACCTCTCTATGGTTGTCTCAAAATTTATTGGAGAGACCGAAAAGAATCTCGCTAATGTATTCGATCAAGCACAAGACAAAAATTGGATACTTTTTTTTGACGAGGCGGATGCACTTTTCGGCAAGCGTACTGAATCAAATTCGTCAAATGACCGCTATGCCAATCAAGAAATTTCGTATCTTTTGCAACGGGTTGAAGACTTTCCTGGTGTGGTTATTTTAGCGAGCAATTTAAAGTCAAATATTGATGAGGCGTTTGCGCGTCGTTTTCAGTCTGCGGTTTATTTTTCTATGCCCGACGTTGAGCAACGATTGGCGCTTTGGCGCGGTATGTTTCAAAAAGCAGAACGCCTCGACAGAGATGTCAATTTTGATTTTCTGGCAGAAAAATATGAACTGTCTGGTGGTGCAATAACAAATGTCGTTCGTTACGCAGCAGTCCGAGCAACAAGCTTGAATCGATCCGTAGTAATGCAAGAGGACCTTATAAAAGGAATCGCGAAAGAGTTAATTAAAGAAGGGCGTACCCTCTAAATGAATATCAAAACATTCGTCAGAACTGTAAGAAGGTCGGCGGACACGCGCGCCGACGGGAATAAATTCAATTTTTTTTTACAAGGTCTGGGTGGCCAAGGCCAATTGATGACGCGGCTCTTTTTATTATGCTTTGTTGGAATTATGTCGATTTCAAACTCAGCAATTGCAGGAACTAAGTTCCCGACAAAGCCAGAGCCGGAGTCAACGCGTGATGACGGAGCCCTTGGTACTAAAGGTAATGTCGAAGCACGTCTGCGCGATCCCGATGTGCAAAAGGTTTTTAAGAACTTCAACGCAACTAATGGACGTTCGATTCAAGAAGCGCTGTTTGAAGTCTATAAACACGACACTAATTTTTTAAAAGACTACGAAAAAGAAAAAAAGCCTCTTAGCGATCAGATCGTTGGTAAGGTAACGATGTCGTGGATTCGACAATTCTGCAGTGACTACAATATTCTGGCGAATGATCCAGATTTCGCGAATCAAATTGTTTTATCTTTGGTGCACGTCGGTGATATAGCGCGACAACATCCAAAGTGGCGCGAAGTTTTGCTCAGTAACGAATTTGAAGATTGGATAAACCAACAGCCATCGAATAAGCAAGTCGAGATTTATAAAATCAGACGTTCTGGTGCTGCCCCACAAATCAATGCGCTTTTGGAAGAATACGCGAACTTGAAACGTGCCCCTATCGTTGCGGCGGCGCCAGAGCATCGGCTCAATATTTCATATCAGCTCAAGGCACAATCTTTGCAAGAGCAAGAAAATAAGCAGGCAATGATCGAAAAATTGAAGGCTTTGATCGGGCCACCCTATGACGATCGGCGAAGTTTCCAGGCCGCTGTTACGTCTGCTTTGCAAGGTGTCGCCGTAAAACTACCAACAACTCTTCCCATTATTGAAGAAAATGCACGGCAAGTAAGCTACATTTGGTCTGCTGCAGCGAGTTCACGTTTGTCCGTAATTGGGGCGCCTTCATCACTGTTAGATGAACTACAAGTCTTTTTTGATGAAGAGTACAAATCAGAAAAAGATTTTGATGCGCGATTAAGCGAACGCATTTCAACAGGGGACGCATTTGAAGCACTAAAAGTTTATCGTCCAAGAATAATTGAGAATGCGAAAGTCACGCGTTACGAAATCACGGAAGACTCGCTGGAAAGACTTTTGGACTCAACTGTTCCGCCCGTTGTGCTTGAAATGCTTGACGATTTGAAAGAGGTCGACTACCCGACCGAGCCTTTGTTGGAAAAAGCCATCGAATGGCGTTTTTTCCGTTCAATTAATCCGTGTCGTCAAACGTCTTTCAAAAATGTGAAACGTATGACTGACGAGAATTTTTCATTATTGATGGCGGCAATCAGCGGCAAAGAAAATTTGGTGAAAGAAGTTACCATCTTTAGACAACAACTCGTTTGCAATGATTTCGAAAGCACGCGAGCGGCCGTTGCAGTTGAGGAGGTCTTTAATTTTTTTCTGCCTCGCTTGAAAAATCAAATGCAATTCAAAGTGGTTCATAGTGCGCCGCCACAAGTAAAAGCTGATCATCAATGGAGCGTAAGTTCCTGTTCATGTTTGCTGGACACCATGAGTGGCCAAGCATATGGTTTCTATCCATTTTGGTTAGATGCAAACAAACAGAAATTAAATTTTGGATTACTGGCGCGCATTGGCTTATACGGTTTGAGTTTTAATGAAAATGGTGACCTTCTTCGTGATCAAGCGGAAGGAAATAAATGGCCTGTTGATTTAATTAAATTGGCGCATAAATACGGAACGCAAATCGATTGGGTTATTCAGAAAAATGACTGGCGAATTTGGGCAGGTAAGTCCAAAGAAGATAAAACTATTATTTTTAGTACATTGAAAAAAAACATTGTTAAGCTCCTGACGCAAGATGAAGGAGGAGTTGGACTATTTGATCGTGGAGGGAAGGATTTTCCTATAGCAGATGGGGTCACACTTTACTTCGATGGAATGCCTGATTCAGATCTTGACGTATTTAATGTCTTCTTTGAAGAATTGGCATTGCAGTTGAATAGCGTAAAGCCGAGGAAGCGTTTGAATGTGCTCGTTTCCCATCAGTTACTGCGTAAACTTAATACGACTCCACTTAGTCTGGGTAATCTTAGTTCCCTTATTATCAACTCAAATCTTGTACCTAAGCCAACGAAGGAAACGGACAAGGTGAGGGAGCAGCCCTTGGATGCCCATATTCTTGTCCTCTTGGCGGAGCCAATATCCGAATCAAAGAAGCAGTTGCGAGCTGAAATAGAGCGAGCACTTCACGGCGAAAATCGAGTACGAATTTTAAGAGACACGATACCGGTTTTGGAGTTCGATGGTTCGAGCTGGAATCAGCTTGAAGATGACATTATTTATTTTGCTGATAATTTTGGTGGGATTGGTTTTTGGCCATTGCCGGCGAATAAAGGAGAGGCGCCGGGAAAAAATAGCGTCGATCAACTTCTTCTAAGTCGTTTCTTAGAAAAAGACACTTCGCTTCAATCTGCTGTTTGCAAAGTAGTGTGCCCGAATCGAACTTACTTTAGAGGAGGGTTTATTTTGACTATCGTATTGCTTGCGATTTGGGGCTTGGCGTATTTTAATTGCTGCTCATGTCGTGCAAGATTAGAGATGCCTTTGTACCAAGTCGCGCTCGTCGGGTTATCGATATTACCTTTGGTTTTGGCTATAGCACTTTTGTTTTGTGACCCGCTAATTAAGGAAGTATCTGCGGGTTATTTGTCTGTTATCGTGGTTGTTTTCTTGGTGATCGTCTATCTCGTGTGGAGTTATTTTGATCGAGACGCGAAAAAGCTTAAGCCATAAAACTCAAAAAATTAGCGCGACATTTTTAGTTTTTTTATTTTTGCGGCGCAATTGAGTTTTTGTGGGGGACGTGATCTTTTGTGATCTGTTTCGAGGGAGTAGCTTTAGAACGACTCGGCGCTTTCTATTCATAAATTTAACAAAAGAGTTGAGCGTAAAAATTTCCTTTTTGAGTTGGAACTTTTAAGAAAAACATCTTGAAAAAATAATCCATCTGCGCAAACAGTTGCGTCGATGAACTTCTTCGGCTATGGGGTTAACAATTAAACTGTTGTTTGAATACGTGGTGGCGCCGCTCGCTGCCACACCTATTGTTATCTGTTTATTCCTTTTTTCTCGTTCGCCTAAATCTTGATATGCAGCACCGTCGGTAGTCCTTCTAGGAACGTGCCGCATGTCCACTTAGTCACTTCGTAGGTCTTGAGAAGTTCCAGTCGGTTGGTCTCCACCTGCTCACCGGGCGCTTGCCCAAACAGGGTGGTCTCGGCGTAGGCCCAAAGGGCATTTGAACTGGCCTTGGCCGCCATCAAGGTGTCGATCAGCAATTGTTGGGCGGCGGGCGAGAAATCGGCTTGCCTCACAACTACTTGGGTTCCAGAGTAGTTGGCGATCGCGTAGTCGATGCCCAATCTTTGCCAAAACGCCACATGGAACACCACAATGGCGTAAAGGCGGCTCCAGACGGGGTTCGAGAACATTAGTTCTAGTTCGACGCGGCAGGTACCGTCGCCGTTGGGAAACTTGCGGATGATATTACCGTCGAGTGTGTAAATATCCATTGGTCAGCACCAGAGAAGGTTGGAGAGTTGAGTTTCGAGCGTATCCAGCGAAGTGACCGGAGCCGTGAGTTTGGCCAGCAGCTTCTCTCGGGCGCTGGCGTCGGTCATCGCTGCGAAGCCAGGTCCAGTGTCCACGCGCCATTCGTACTCGGTGGCCAGCGCACCGCTCATATAGGTGAGGATGTCGGCGTACTGCTGGAGCTTGTCCTTGCTTTCGATCCCGATTGTGAAGCGCACCTCGGTGCCGGTCTCGCCTAGGTTGGAAATCGGAAACCCGAAGCTTTCGCGCATGGCCACCGGCAATCCTGTCTTGCGAAGGAGGGTGTTGATTCCCATCTCAAGGATGTCGACAGTGATCTTGTGTAACGTCTCGTAGGGAACCATCATTTCGGGAGTGAGGAACTTGCTGGTGAAATCGTCGAAACGGATCGCCACATAGCAGCTGCCGTTGTCGGTGTTGGGGGCGATGGTGAAGGCACTCGGTCCGATGTCAAGTTTGGCGAAGTTCTTGGCCAGCAAGGTGTGCATCAGCTTGGTGTTGGCACGCACCACCTCGAGGTATTTGATCTGTTCGTCCTTGGCGTGCTTGAACAGCGCCTGGAAGTATTTGTGGATGGTGGGGTCGACGGTGTCGCGGTCCTTTGCCGCGGACAGCGACTGGTTGAATTCCGACCACTTGGCATCATCGTTGTAGGCGAATACCAAGCCGCCACTGTGCTTGTCCATGCCCAACTGGGCGAACTTGGCCAGGCTCTCCAGGAACACTAGGTTGAGCTTACCCGACGCGATATGCGGCTCTGCATGGGTGCGGATGGCCTTAACCTCGTCTTCTCCAGGGTGGTTGAGGGTAATGTCGATCATCAAGGTCAAACGGAAGTCGTCTTGGTCTTTCTTCGCGCCAAAGAGGCCGTCGATCAGTTTGATCACGTCATTGGAGACAATCTGCTTCTTAGTCGCATCGTTGGGATGGATGTCGACCATCACGACGTCCACGCCGTGTGGCTTGGCATCTAGCGCCAAGAAGCGCTCGCTCTTGAGGTAGTCGCCGACGGTCGAGGGTGACTGCAGGCTGACCTTGCCACCCTTGGTCGATTTGACCGTCGTGCGCAGCTTGTCGTTGAGCTCGAAGTAGATATTGTGGAAAGCCTCGAGGTCAAGGGTGTCGCGGCCGCTGGCCATGACCTGGGCCTTGGCGGCATCGAAGACCTGCGAGAAGGCCTTAAGGCCGTAGTCGGTCAAATGGGCACCGCGGAAATACTTGTCCTTGCCTGCGTCGTTGTCGACCTGGGGCGCGCCGTAGGCGTAGGTGGCGTCGACGGCGGTGGGGTCCATTTCCAGCGCCAGGATCACAGCCTCGTGGATGCCGGTGATGCTTCGGACATGATCCTCAATGCGCCCCACGTTGGCCATCGCGTCTTGCATATGTTGGCGCAACTGCTGCAGCACGAAATCTGGTAAGACACCGTTGACCAAGGCACCGCTGCCGGCGATCAGTTTGATGGCAGCCTTCGCCTCTAGCGATTCGACGGTGACGGCATTTTCGAACTTTCTCTTGAATTCTAACAGCACGGCCTTGGTAAGATCTAACTGATTTCCCACCGTGACCAAACTGGTGTAGGTGACGGGGTCGAAGTCGGTGATCTGTTTCTTCACATTCTCCAGCAGCACTTTCGACGCCGTGCTGCGGCTTTGGGTCTGCAGCTCCAGGACGCCCTTGGTGATCTCGGGCAACGGCTTCTCGCGCAACAGTTTGCGGACCGAGTCGGTGGGGGT